>JAIYCA010000169.1 GCA_027488265.1 Planctomycetaceae bacterium | reverse complement strand
TTGACATCGCCGTCGCGCGACGCTTTCACGTTGAACTCGCCAGCCTTCTGCTCGCCGAGCTCGACGGTCGCGCCGTGACCATCGTCAGCCATCTCCTTCTCGTGCGCATGGTCGTGATCATGATCATGGTCATGATCGCCGGACGCATGCGTATGCGCGGCTGAGTTTGTGTTCGAACCCTCACCACAGCCAGCACTCCATGCGCAGAGTGCCGTCGCGGTGACGAGCGTGGCGGCGAGACGAAGTTGATTCCGATCCATCGACATAACTTGCTCCAAAGGGGTTGCGTCCGGCGTGCGTCAGTCGCGCGCGGACTTGGGGACACGGAAAGCGAGCGCGTAGCCCGCGGGAACAACGAAGAGATTCAGAATGGTCGAGGTGATAAGGCCACCGAGGACGACCGTCGCCAACGGTGCCAGAAGTTCACTGCCTGGCTTCCCCGCAGCAAGCGCAAGCGGAAGCAATCCGAGCGCCGCGGTGAGTGCCGTCATCAGGATCGGGACAAGCCGCTCCATCGAACCGCGCACGATCGCCTCTCGGCGCGAACAACCCTCCACACGCTCGAGGTGGTCGTAGTGATTGACGAGCAGAATGCCGTTGCGCACAGCGATTCCAAAGAGCGTGACGAATCCGACCAAACTCGCGATGGAAACGACGGGCGCGATGTACATCCCGCCGAGACCCGCAAGCGCGAGCGCGTTCTGCCACGGTGACGCTTCCGAGAGGAAGATTGCAGCGATTCCGCCGATGATCGCGAGCGGCAAGTTCAGCATGACAAGCGCCGCGGTGCGCGCGCGGCCTGTGGAGAGTTGCAGCACCAAGAACATCAAGACCGCCACCACCGAACCCATCACATAAATCGTGCGACTGGCGGATTGCTGCGCTTCGAATTGCCCGCCGTAGTCGACGGTGCAACCCGCGCGCGCAACGATCGGGTCGACCTTGGTGCGCACCACTTCAACAAGATCACCGAGGTTGTAGCCCTCTGCGATGTTCGTCGAAATGACGGCCTTTCGCTGCGCGTTTTCGCGCGCGATCAAGTTGCTTGTGCGCTCAGGGCCGATGTCGGCGACTTCGCGCAAGCGAACCATGGCGCCGCCCTCGCCGAGCAGCATCAGATCCATTACCTGTTCCACGCGCTCGCGCTCACTGTCGGCGAGTCGCACCACCATGTCATAGCGGCGCAATCCGTCGTTGACTTCAGCGACCTTTTCGCCATACAGCGCCGCGCGCACCTGTGTCGCCGCCGACGCGGGCGTCAGCCCCGCCGCTGCGAGATCCTGTGCGCGGTAGCGAATCGGAAGCGAAGTCACGAGGACCTCGCGGTTGGCGTTCACATCGCGCGTGCCGGGAATCGCTTTGAGCGCGGTTTCGACTTCCTTTGCGACCATTCGCAGCGTCGCGAGATCTTCACCAAAGACGTTGATCGCGATTGCCGCAGGCGTACCCGACATGATGTGATCGAGTCGATGCTCGATCGGCTGACCGATCATCGTCGTGATGCCAGGAATATTGCCCGTGATACGATCGATCTCTTCGCGAATGAAGGCCGCATCACCACCTTCACTGATGGTGACTTCGATCTCAGAACTCGACACGGGCTCTGCGTGTTCGTCGCGTTCCGCGCGGCCGGTGCGGCGCGTCACACTCTGAACGCCGGCGATCTCCTTCAACTGCGCTTCGACACCGCGCGCCAGTCGATCGCTTTCAGCGAGCGAAGTTCCAGGAGGTGCCATCAGGAAGACGGTGTAGGTTCCTTCTTTGAATGTGGGGAGGAAGGACGTGCCGAACGTCGAGAGGAGGAAGAGCGACGCAACCGTGAGGAGGCCAGAGCCCGCCAAGACGAGCCCTCGTCGATGCAGACTACGCTCCAAAAGCGGCTGATAGATGCGCTTCAGGACTCGTACCAACGGCGTGTCGCCGTGCGAACCACCACCGATCTTTCGCCCGAAGAGCAAGCGACAGAGCGCCGGTGTCACGGTGAGCGCAACAACAAGCGATGCGAGAATCGAAACGATGTACGCGATGCCAAGGGGTTGGAAGAAACGACCTTCGAGTCCGCCGAGGAAGAGCAGCGGTACGAACACCATGCAAATGATGATGGTCGCGAAGACGACTGACGAGCGAATCTCGTTGCTCGCCGTATAGATCACGTCGGCAACCGATTGACGCGCGCTCTCAGGAAGTGCCGCATTCTCGCGCAGTCGCCGCAAGACGTTCTCGACATCAATGATGGCGTCGTCGACGAGTTCACCAATCGCGATGGCAAGTCCACCGAGCGTCATCACGTTCACCGAAAGTCCCCACGCCCAAAGGACGAGCGCCGCAACTGCGAGCGAAAGCGGCAGCGCGGTCAACGTGACGATCGTCGCGCGCACGTTGAGGAGGAACAAGATGAGGATGACCGCGACGATGATGCACGCTTCGATGAGGACGCGCACGACGTTGTTGACGGAGCGTTCGATAAAGCGCGAGGCGCGGAAGGGATCGCGATTCAGCGTGATTCCCGCGGGCATCGCCTTCTCGGCGCCATCGAGGACGCGATCAATCTGCCTCGTCAACTCAAGCGTGTTGGTACCAGGCGATTTCTGCACGCTGACAACAACCGCAGAAAGCGCGCGATCCGCCGCCGTACCGCGCTTGCGCGCAGGGGCGAGTCGCACATCCGCCACATCACCAATCGTGACCGCCACGCCGTCGCGGGTCGCGACAAGCGTGCGACGAATGTCATCGATACTTGTCACGCGCGCGACCTGACGGATCGGAAGCTCTTGCTGACCAACATTCTCCATGTAGCCCGCGGTTGCGGTGCTGTGCGCTGCGCGCGCGGCATCTGCGACTTCGGGAATCGAAACTCCGAGGAGCGCGAGCCGATCTTGCTGCACGTCGATGCGGTACTCGGGAAGTTCACCACCAATCGCGACCACTTGTGCGATACCAGGGACCGCAAGAATCTTGCGCCGCAGCTCAAACTCCGCGTACGCGCGCAGATCCATCGGCGTCGCTTCGCCGCTCGGCGAAGAGAGCGCGAAGAGCATGATCTCGCCGGTGAGGCTCGTCACCGGCGTGATTTCCGCGTGCGCATCCTCGGGTAACTGGTCGAGCACGGTCGACAGCCGCTCGGAAACCTGTTGGCGCGCGCGGTAGATATCCGTGCCCCAGTCAAACTCAACCCACACCATCGAGAGGCCGGTCGTGCTCGACGAGCGCACGCGGCGCGTGCCAGGCAAGCCATTGACCGATGTTTCGATGGGGAAGGTGACGTACTGCTCCACTTCGTCTGCGGCGAGGCCGCCAGACTCGGTCATCACAACGACCGTGGGAGCGTTGAGTTCAGGGAAGACGTCGACCGGCATCTCGCGGGCTTTCAAACCCGCGAAGAGGACGACGAGACCCGCGAGCGCCGCAACAAGCGTCGCGTTCTGAATTGAGAAGCGAATCGCACGGGCGAACATCAGTCCTCACCCTCGTGGTAGGTGCCGTCAGAGTGGAAGTGGCCGCCCTTTGGTGCCGATCCGCTCGTTGCAAGCATGAGTTGATAGTTGCCACCAACGACGATTTCGTCGCCCGCTTTCACGCCACTTTGAATGACGGTCCAGCGGCCATCGCTCACGCCGAGATCCGCATCCATGCGGATGACCTTGTCGGGATTCGCTGGATCACGGCGGAAAATCACAAGCGCCGTTCCATCACGCACCACTGCCGCTGTGGGAATCGCGAGTTCGTTCGTGCCTCCCGCGAGCGTGATCTCGACCGACGCGGCGACGCCCGCGCGATCCCACGTCGCGTTCGCGACTTGCGCCGGGTCGAGTTCGACGAGGACCTCTGCCGTGCGCGAGGATGCGTCGGCGATCGGCGCAAGACGAAGCGTTCCGTCGAGAGGCGTCGCGCTCCCGCCTCGATCGAGGCCCGTTGCGGCGACGACGCGCACCTTCGCGCCATCCTGAATGCGCAGCAAATCACTTTGAAGCGTGCGGGCGCGGAAACGAATCGCCTCACCACGCACCGTTTCGACGACGTCGGCCCCCTGCTCAACAAGCGCGCCGTTCGGCGCATGAATGGACGCGACAACCGCAGGCTCAACCGCACGCACCACAAGCGTGCCCGCGGCGCTCACCTCGCCACCCGCCGCGCGAGCGATCGCCTCGCGACGCGCGCGCAATCCGCGCAACATTGCCTCGGCCATCTTCTGCTCGGCGTCGAGTGCGGCGTCTTTCTCCATCACATCTGCGAGTTCAGCCTCGGTCGCAACCAACGTCGCCTGTGCTTCGTTCATCTCACGCGCGTTTCCGCCGCCTGCCGCACGAATTTCTTCGAGCTGCACAAGCCGCGCTTTCCACAATTCGACTTTGCGCCCGAGACTCGCTTCGTGGACACGGTGCGCTTCACGAAGCGGGCCCATCGATGCGACTTTCGCTTCGGTCGCCGCGATTTCTTCGGCAAGCGTGCGCCAATCGGGTGCGTCGAGTTCATAGAGCGTGTCACCGACGTTCACGACGCCCGACTCCGACACTTTCAACTCGACGCGCCCCGCGAGCGGCGCGCGGTACTCGCGCATCGCGGTTGGCGGCAACTCGAAAGCACCTGGAAGTCGCAGCGTCGCCGCAACTGGGCGTGACTCGACCTTCGCGAAGGTCATGCCGAGGTTCTGGCGCACCGACGCGGGGATATCCACGCGGTTGGTGATGGCAGGCTTGGCTTCTTCTGACACTTTCGCGTCATACGGCTTGGCCGTCGCTGAGGGATCTTCGCGCGTGCACGCTGGAAGGATGACCGCGGTGAGCAGCGCGATTTGGAGTCCACGTCGGATGCGTGTGTGGAGATCGGTCAAGGCTTGACCTCTCATCGATGGTGATTTCATGGCTTGACCTCCACGCGTCCGTCGGACGCGGATGGGTTGTTTGCAAGTGGACCGCGCAACGTCGTCGCGCGAGATTCAGCGAGCCGCAGTTCGCGCGTCGCCTCAACGATCGCAAGGCGCGCATCACGCCCGCGCTTCAAACTATCGAGAAGAATGAGTGCATCGACTTCGCCACCGAGTTCGGCGAGATGGCGCAGTTCCCCAGCTTGTGCTTCCACAAGTGGCAGGACGCCCTCGACGAGCACCGTGCGTCGCGCACGCACGGCGGCGAGTTCGATTTCCGCAGCAGAACGCGCAGCGACAAGCGATTCAACCGCGATTTCGGCCGCGACGCGCGCAACTTCGCGTTGCGCTTCGCTTTCAGCGATGCCTTGGCGATTCGCGTTGAGAATTGGAAGCGCGATGCCGAGCCCGAGGACAAACTGCCGATCACCATCTTGCTCGCCATAGCCAGGCCCGATTTGAAGATCGGGGTACTGCTTCGCGACTTCGAGTGCGAGCGCGCGTTCTGCGGCTTCGTACTCGGCCTCTGCGAGCGCGACGGATGGATGGGTGCCGAAGTGCTCGACTGGCGCACTTTCCGCAACAGAACCCACGTCCGCCGCTTGCGCGTCGCGTGATATCTCTTCAGATGCGAACGCCGACGGGTCAAACTCCACCTTCGCCGTCGGTGCGAGCCCGATGACGCGCAAGAGTTCGACGCGTGCCTTCGCAACGGCGGCCTCGAGTTCCGCGAGTTTCCCCGCAGCCTCCACTTCTTCGATTTGGAAGAGGCGCGCCTCGACGCGCGCGAGCTCTCCGCGTGCCGCGAGTGTCTCGACGAGCGTGAGAATGCGCGCGAGACGCTCGGAAAACGCGCGCTCCTCCTGACACGCGGCGTACGCGCCGCACCACGTGAAATACGCCTCACGAACCGAACTGCGCGTCTCCCATTCAAGCACCGCGATGCGCGCGCGCTCGACTTCGGTGAGTGATTGCGCAGCATCACGCTCGCGCGACAATCGCCCCGAGAGTGGAATAGTCAGGCCGACGCTTCCGAGCACTTCCCAACCTTGACTTGGTCCCTCCAACAACTTCGACAGGTCGATACCAATGGTTGGGTCGTCCCAGAGGCCTGCGTTTTCCGCGCTCGCGCGCGCCACGCCCGCTTGCCATCGCGCGAGTCGTAACTGGGGATTGAGAAGCAACGCCACCTCTTCCGCCGCGGTCACGCCAACTCGGCTCTCCGACTCGGCTGAAGTGAGAGCTGCGGCGGCTTCGTCGGGAATCGTCGCGCCGCTCAGAAACGCGTCGCGATGCGCCGCGAGGTCGATCGAGCGACGCTCGTACGAGCGACAGCCCGAAACCGAGAGAGACAGCGCAAGAATCGCAACGGTTGTACTTGGAATCGCACGCGAGCTATGCGCGCGGAGATCGATCAATGTCTGCATGAGCACTCCTGTGGGCTTTGCACGAAACGCGCGGGAAACCGCGCACGCAAGGCTCACAGTGCGTTCACACGAGAAGCACGGTCGCTTCGATCACAACCTGTTCAAAAAGCGGAGGCGCTCCGCCGTCGGGCGGATCATCGACACCGAAGCGTTGCGGGGATGAAGCCAGTCGATCCCACGCAGCGAGAATCCAACAATCCACCGCGCCGTGAGCAAGTAGCAACGCCACGAACTTGGCGCATGGCGACACGCCTCGATGACTGTCGTCATCCGGCGTCGCGACGTGAATGTGGCAGACACAAGCGGGTTCTAAACCCGGCGATCCAACGTCCGTGTGCGCGTGCCGACGCGCGTGTGCATCGTGATGCGCACAGCCCGCTTCAGCCGCGTGCAGGGCATGACCGTGATGCCGGCAACCTTGCGCGGCGTTGCCGTGCGAATGCGCGTGATCGTGATCGTCATCGTGATCGTGCGCCGCGAACCCCAAGCCACAACCTTCGCAAAGTCCGACGGGAATGCACAACTCAAGTCCACGGAGCGCCCCCGTCCATGTCTGCGACAGGACGAGAAGTGCGACGAGGATGCGAGTTGCGAGCACGTGCATCAGGAGGCGTATCGGCGGGTTGGATACTACACCTTGAGCCAACCGCCGCACCGAAGCCAATCGGTTTACTTCAGTTTGGCGCAAATTGCCTCTGCACTGAACTCCGTACCGATGCCCAGGACAGCGATGGTCTTGGCGGGCGAACTCGCGCCGGCGACGAGGGAAACCGAACGAATGCCAACGCCAAGGCGCTCGGCAAGAAGGCTGCGAATGGCCTCATTCGCGCGCCCACCTTCTGGCGGCTGCGAAACGCGAATCTTCAGCCGATCGCCGAGCACCCCTGCAATCTCGTCACGCTTGGCTCCCGGCACTGCTTTCACGCGAATCTCGAGGTCGCCGCCGCGGATCGACGCATACGCGGGAAGTACGCTCACGACGCTTCCTCGGAAGCTGGGTCGGGGGGAGAGTCGGGGGTAGGGTCGGGGGATAGGTCGGGGGTCGCGTCCCGATGCTCTTGAAGCCGCTTGATCGCACGCCCCTTCCGCACCTTGCGCGCGGTTTCGCCGAGCAAACTCTTCTCGCGAAGAAGATGGTGGTAATGCTGCGCAAAGCGATGGGCCTCATCGCGGATCGCTTGGCAAAGTTTGAGCCCAAGATGCTCGCGCCCCAAGCGAATCGGATCAGCTGACTCGGTCGTGTGAATCAACTCTTCCTTCTTGGCGAGCGAAATCACCCGCGGCGGCTGCACGCGCAACTGCGCGAATGCTTCCATCGCCGCGTTGAGTTGCCCAACGCCGCCGTCGATCAAAATCAAATCGGGATAGAGTTCTTCGCCGTCGCCGGCATCACGATATCGGCGACTCACAACTTCGCGCATTGCGCGATAGTCATCGTTGGTCACGGTCGTGATGCGATAGCGGCGATAGCCCTCTTTGAAGGGCTTTCCATCGATGAAACAAACCTTCGACGCAACAGTCTCGCCGCCGCGCAGGTGCGCGATATCGATCGCTTCCATGCAGCGAATCGGTGTCTCAAGCCCGAGCGCGCGCGCAAGACTGCGCGCTCCCGCCGCAGGATCCTGCACGAATCCCGTTGCTTCGGGCTGCCACTCGAATTCCCCGTCGTTATCGCGACCGTTGCGTGTTTCGCGCTCATCAAGTTTCTCGATCGCCTTGATTTGATCGCGCAACACCGCCGCGCGCTCAAACTCAAGCGCCTGACTTGCGGCGTCCATCTCTTCGCGCATCTCGCGCAACATCGCGCTTCGCTTCGATCCGAGGAAACGCATGAAGCGATCAATGTCGGCGCGATATTCCTCTTTCGGAATGCGCGCGGCACAGGGTGCAGTGCACTGGTTGATCGCCGCAAGCAAACACGGACGAAAGAGGCGATTCTTCGGATCGCCGTCGATGATCTCAAGTTCGCAGGTGCGGTACTTGAAGACGCGCTGCAGAAGTTGCATCGCGTGACGCAGGCTGCCGACGGAGACAAACGGGCCGTAAATACGTGCTCCGCGAAACCGATCGTCGCCAGGATTGCGCGTGATGTAGACGCCAGGAAAGTCGTCGCGCAATGTCACCGCGAGATAGGGAAACGTCTTGTCGTCCTGCAGCCGATCGTTGAACGGCGGATGGATGTCCTTGACGAGGCGCGCCTCCATCAGAAGCGCTTCCCACTCGCCTTCGCAGGGAATGAAGTCGAAGTCGACGACGACGTCGAGCATCGGCTGCTTGCGGAACCCGAGGTCGGCGGAAGGGATGAAGTAACTCGAGACGCGGTTTGGGAGGACCGAAGCTTTCCCTACATAAAGGACGCTGCCGCCCGCATCCTTCATCAAATACACACCGGGCACATCGGGCAGCGCCCGCGATTTCCGCAGGAGTCGCCCGAGTCGCTCCTCGCGCGTTTCCTCGCACGATTCCTCACGCGTTTCCTCATTTGAGGGCGGCGCAAACGGGTCGTGCAATGCGCCTGCACCATGATCGGCCCCGTCGAGTCGATCGGGGTCTGGTGAATCGGCATCGGGCGAATGAGGGTTCACGGACCCGCAATGTAGGCGGACTCTCCTTCCCAAAAGTTGCAACTCGGCTAGAACCAACCCGAGAACCCTCGGTACACTCGCGCTTCCTGAAGCGCCGGGGCGTCTTTGGCCGATGCCACCGCCCCGTCGCAACGGTCCGCCATGTGGCGGCCGTACACCGCAAAACCCCGCGTGTCGCGGGAACATCAGTCCGTCACACGCGGACCATTCTGAAAGGAGTCCTCGCAAATGAAGACTTTCGCCACCCTTGCCGCTCTCTCGGTCGCCCTCCTCGCTGGTTGCTCGAGCACGCAGAACACTGCTGCTCCGGGCGCCGTCGGCGCCAAGAAGAGCGAGTGCTGCTCGGCCAAGGCCGAGTGCACCACCACCAAGCAAGCCGCTCCTGGCGCCGTCGGCGCTGAGAAGTCGGGTTGCTGCTCGGCAAAGACCGAGTGCTCGGCCGCTGCGAAGTCGGCTCCGGGCGCGGTCAGCGCTGAGAAGAAGTCGGGTTGCTGCGCGAGCAAGGCCGCTTGCCCCGTCTCGCAGAACTGATCACGCCGCGGGCGTGACACTTTGCGGGTGACCGCAACAGTTGCACGCACCGCAAGATGACAGCCTGTACATCGCACCGCCCAGCCTCGCGCTGGGCGGTGTGCTTTTTGTCATGCATGACATCGCGTGAGATGTGCCACGCGTCACGCTGCGCGCGCAGTCCATCATGGCATGCGTTCCTTTATGATCGCGGGCATGCTTCGAAAGAACCTCCGATCGACTCTGCATGCGGCGACGTTGACAATGACATCGATGAAAACCGCGATGAAACTCTTGGCCGTTGCGACGACCACCACAGTTCTCCTCACCGCGTGCCAGCATCCAACGCGCGCGGAGTATGACGCGAATCACGGCTGGATCGTGTACGGCAACTACACGCCAACGATCCGCGGCGAGACGCCCGAAGTGACGCCCGAGACCGCGGCCGCATACGCCGACAGCGGACAACTCGTGGTGTTGAGCGGCACGGTGAGCGATGTCTGCCGCACGATGGGATGCTGGATCGAAATCGAAGACACGAACGCGGAAGGTGCGCGCTCGACCATCCTCGTGATGAATCGCGATCACGCGTACTTCGTGCCGCGCAATTGCCGCGGCCGCCGCGTGCACGCGCTTGGCTACGCCGTGGTCGAAACGCACTCCGTCGAAATGCTGAAGCATCTCGCGATGGATGCCGGAAAGTCGCAGGCCGAGATCGACGCGATCACCGAGCCATCAAAGCGCGTCCTCTTCATCGCGAACGCGATTCTGTTGCCACCAGGCGGACTCGAGAAGCCCGTCGAGCCGCTGCCTGCGGAACAAGAGATTCCGTCGACGCCCGACACGTCCATGACGCCGAAGGCGGAGACAACTACGACGCCGAAGGCGGAGACAACTACGACGCCGAAGGCGGATGCGAATACGACGCCGAAGGCGGAAGGCGCGAGTGCGCCCGCTGCGGAACCTGCCTCGGAACCCGCAGCAGAACCAGCGCCTGCTTCAGGCGAGCCACCCGTCGATATTCCAGAGCGCGCTCGCTAAATCGCGACCCGTCACATTCACCGCGCAACTCTCGCACCTCGCGATCGGACCCACTGTGATCCACGTCACGCTCTTCCGCCAAGGCCGCATCATCGACCCCGCGAACGGCATCGATGCCGAAGGCGATCTCCTCGTTGTCAACGGTCGCATCGCTGAAGTTCGACTCGGTCGACGCATCGACGCACCCGCCGACGCACGCGTCGTTGAGTGCGGCGGCATGTTTGTGACGCCGGGCTTGGTCGATCCGCACGTCCACCTTCGCGAGCCTGGTGGCGAGGCGAAGGAGACGATTCAAACGGGCGCATCGTCGGCGCTCAACGGCGGCTTCACCACCGTCTGTTGCATGCCGAACACGAATCCGCCAATCGACACCGTGCCGACGGTCCGCTTCGTGCGTCATGCTGCGCGCGAAGCAGCGATGGCGCGCGTCTTTGTCGTGGCCGCCGCGACCGTTGGCCGCAAGGGCGAACAACTCGCGCCGATGGCAGCGATGAGTCGCGCGGGCGCGGTCGCGTTCTCCGACGACGGCGAGTGCATCATGAACGCGCTTGTCATGCGTCGTGTGCTTGAAGTCTGCCACTCACTTGGCAAGACGTTTATGCAGCATTGCCAAGATCACCAGCTTTCGGAAGGTGGTGTGATGAACGAGGGCGCGGTTGCGACCCGCCTCGGACTGATCGGTTGGCCGCGCGAGGCAGAAGAGCTCATCATCGAGCGCGATGCGTGCCTCACCCGCGCGATCGGCGCGCGCTACCACGCGCAACACGTTTCTTCCGGCGGAAGCGCGGCGATTCTGCGTCGCGCGCGTGCATCGGGCAAT
>JAIYCA010000421.1 GCA_027488265.1 Planctomycetaceae bacterium | reverse complement strand
GCGTGCGGTTGCGGTGTCAGCGACGTCGACTCCGACAACGACGGCACACCCGATTGCACCGATGGTTGCCCGAATGATCCAGCGAAAGTCGCCGCCGGCGCGCGTGGCCGCGGCGTTTCCGCCGTCGACACCGACAACGACGGCACGCCCGACTGCAACGACGGCTGCCCAACAGATCCAAACAAGACAGAGCCAGGTATCTGCGGGTGCGGTGTCGCCGACACCGATTTCGACCTCGATCGCGTGACCGACTGCAACGACAACTGCCCGACCACTGCGAACCCCACGCAGGGCGACTGCAACGAAGACGGTATCGGCGACGCCTGCGAGATCGCGGCGGGCGCGGCCGACTGCAACACGAACGGCATCCCCGACACTTGCGATATCGCGAGCGGCTTCTCTGCTGACATCGATCTCAACGGCGTGCCCGACGAGT
Source organism: Planctomycetaceae bacterium (assembly GCA_027488265.1). Taxonomy (GTDB): domain Bacteria; phylum Planctomycetota; class Phycisphaerae; order Phycisphaerales; family SM1A02; genus QWPT01. Next base: position 11,035 of record JAIYCA010000421.1, on the reverse strand, counting down.
GCAAGCCTGACTGCAACGGGAACGGCATTCCCGACGCGTACGAACTCGAGACGGGCGCTGCGTCCGACTGCAACAACAACAGCATCATCGACTCATGCGACATCGCAACTGGTCGCGCGGATACAAACGCGAACGGTGTGCCTGATGCGTGCGAACTCGCGCGCGGAGATTTCAATCTCGACGGCGTGGTCGGTCCAGAGGACCTCACCATCTTCCTCGGTGATTGGGGCGCATCCGGCGAGTTGCCAACGGATCTCGATGGCGATGGCGTCGTCGGGCCGGAAGACCTCACGATCTTCCTCGGGAACTGGGGAACGACCGTCGGGGGTGGCGGCGAGTGAATGCGACGTCGGCGCAACGCGAGACGTGACCGCGCGTGAGGATGACGAACACCGCGTTACACCGTACGTGCGCAGACATCACGCACGATTTCCGCAGCACGCCAGACTTCGTCGAAGGTGTTGAAGAGCGGCGCAGGCGCGAGCCGCACGATGCCTTCACCTGCAATGCCACGTCCCGACTCGCGATAGTCGCACATCAATCCCGCGGCCTTGAAGGCTTCATAGCGTGCATGCGCGTTCTTTCCGATGAGGAGCGAAAGTTGCGCGCCGCGTTGCCACGACGCCGTGGGTGTGATGATTTCGACGCTCGGAATCTCGCGCAATCGATACTCAAGGAGCGCCGTCATGCGCACGCTTTTTGCTCGCAGTTGTGCGATGCCTGCGCGATCAAACTCAGCGAGGCTCGCGATGAGCGGAAGCGTCGAAAGAATCGGCGGATTCGAGAGGCTCCATGCGTCGGCACGCGCGACCGGCGCAAACCGCGGCTCCATGCGGAATCGCGTATCAGGGTCATTCCCCCACCAACCGCCGTGTCGCGGAAGATCGAGATCGCGCACGTTGCGATCGTGGATGAACGCGCCAGCAACCGCACCGGGGCCAGAATTCACATACTTGTATGAGCACCACACTGCGAAATCACACTGTGATGCGTGCAACGCGAGATCGATGTTGCCCGCAGCATGCGCGAGATCCCAGCCGCAACGCGCACCAACCGCGTGTACGGCGCGCGTCAGTCGCGCGAGGTCAAACGCCTGCCCTGTTCGATACTGCACACCCGGAAGCATCGCGAGCGCGAGCGTGTCACCGAGCGCTGCAATACGCGCTTCGACATCTTCTTCGCGCAACGTCCACTCACCTTCGCGCGGCGCGAGTTCGATCACTTCGACTTCTGGATCGAGGCCGCGCGCGGCGACGTGCGTCATCACCGCGTATGTATCGCTCGGGAACGCGCCCTTCTCAACGAGCAGTTTCGTGCGTCGACCTTCAGGGCGATAGAAGGTCGTGAGCATGAGATGCAAGTTCACGGTCAGCGTGTTCATCGCAACGACTTCGTGCTCAAGCGCACCGACAAGTCGCGCGAGTGGCGCACGAAGTTGCTCGTGGTAACTGAACCACGGGCGGCGCGCGCCCATGTGACCGGCAACTCCGAAGTGCGCCCAATCATCGAGTTCTTCTTGCATGAGGGCGCGCACCGCGTGCGGCATCGGACCGAGTGAGTTGCCGACGAAGTAGATGAGATCAGGCCGCAGCGTGGGCAACGCGAATCGTGCGCGGAGCGGCGCAAGTGTGTCGGACGCATCGAGCGCGCGGGCGAAGTCTCGATCGTGAGAGAGATCGGCAGCCGTGAGCGGTTGCGGAGGAAGTGCGGGCACGGAGGCGGAAGCGGCGGAACTCGCGGTCATGTGCGGAGCCTACCCGCCGACTCCCTGTCGGTGCGTGGTCGATGCCCCCGCCCACGCACACACTCACGCCGGTACTTCACGCCGCCGCTACCCCGCCGCGCGAATCGCCTGCTCAATCCGCTTCCGCGCCACCGTGGGCATGCGGTCATCGAGTTCCGCGCACGCGTTCTGCCCAAGATCAAGCTCCGCGAACACCAATCTGCACCGCTCGCACATGACATCGCGGCCGATCGGAAATCCGCGACCCTCATCCATCGCCGCCAACTTCGCCTGCAACAAGTCAAAACAAAGCTGCCGGTCGTACTCCGGCGCTGGTGCCTTCCGCGTCGGAAGCCCATCGTTGAGTAACTTCCGCAACGCAAGCCGCGCGCGGTGAATCCGCGTCTTGACCGTCTCGAGTTTCAACCCAAGCGCTTCCGCGCATTCCTCAAGCGGCATCTCGAGAATGTCCTTCATCACGAGCGGCACGCGATATTGCGGCGGAAGTTGCAAGATGCCCGCCTGCACAATTTCGCGTGCTTCCGCGCGCATCAGCGGATCCGCTGGCTGCTTGCGATCAATCGCAAGGTCGATCGACCCTGCATCGCGCATCGGCGAAAGATCGGTGAAACTCTTCATCGCCGAGCGCTTCGTCGTGCCATCTTTACGCCGGCGAAATCGTCGCTTCGCCGCGCGCGCCGCGATCGCGTAGAGCCACGTGCCAGGATCCGCGCGCCCTTCAAACGTCTCCCACCGACGAAACGCCTGCATGAATGTCTCTTGCACGACGTCTTCGGCTTCAGACGCCGAGCCCGTCACGCGAAACGCAAGCGCATAGGTGCGCGGGCCGAACTCGCGGAAGAGCGCAGGAATCGCGCGCGCAGGATCGGGAGAAGTCCGAGCAAGTGTGGTCGGCATGATGCAATCGCGTACCGTTAGGATGCGCCCATGCAGTCGACAGGAATTCAACCCGGGCGCGTACTTGTGGTCGGCGCCGGACTCGCCGGAAGCCTTCTCGCAGTCTACCTCGCCCGTGCAGGTTGGCAGGTTGAACTCGTCGAGCGGCGCGGCGATCCGCGGGCGCGGCGCCACATCGCGGGCCGCTCGATCAACCTCGCGATCAGCGCGCGCGGCTTGAAAGCACTGCGTCGTGCGGGGCTTGAGGAAACCGTCCTCAAGGATGCGATCCGCATGGGCGGACGCATGATTCACCCGGTTGCCGGCGCATCGCACTACCACGCCTACTCGAGTGATCCAACCCTCGCGATCAATTCGGTCTCGCGCAGTGCGCTCAATCTCACGCTTCTTGATGCGGCGGCGGCCGAAGCGAACGTCACGCTCGCGTTCGACGAACGCTGCAGCCACGTCGATTTCGCGCGCAACGAAGCGACGTTCGTGAATGACTCAACCGGCGTCACGCGCACCGTCACCGCCGATCTCATCGTCGGCACCGATGGCGCGTACTCCGCGGTGCGTGCGGCGCTGCAGAAGACCGAGCGCTTCGACTACTCGCAAGATTTCCTCGGCCACGGCTACAAAGAACTCACGATTCCACCAGTCGCGTCGGGGCCGCATGCACCTTTCGCGATGGAGCCGAATGCGCTGCATATCTGGCCGCGCGGTGAGTCGATGATGATTGCGCTACCGAACCCGGACGGCTCGTTCACCTGCACGCTCTTCTGGCGTCACGATGGTGAAGGCTCGAGTTTCGCCGCGATTCGCACCGCGGCCGACGCGCAAGCGCACTTCCGCGCCGTCTATCCCGACGCACTGCCGCTCATGCCAACGCTTGGCGACGATTTCGCGAAGAACCCTGTCGGCACGATGGTCACGGTGCGTTGCAATCCGTGGGTACGCGGCCGCGTGGCGCTTCTCGGCGACGCAGCGCACGCGATCGTTCCGTTCTACGGACAAGGCGCGAATGCGAGCTTTGAAGATTGCGAAGCGCTCGTCGATGCACTGACGCAGGAATCATCGATCGATGCAGCACTCGTCCGCTATCAACGCGAACGGATCGCGAACGCGAACGCAATCGCCGACATGGCGAAGTACAACTTCATCGAAATGCGCGACCTCGCCGGGCGACCGTCGTTCCAACGACGCAAGAAAGTCGAGCATTTGCTGCATCGCCTCGCCCCTGAGCGTTTCACGCCGCTCTATGACCTCGTGAGTTTCTCGACCGTGCCGTACACCGAAGCGAAAGCGCGCGGCGCGGCGAACGTGCGCGCTGTGAGCACCGCCATTGGTGTCGCGATTTCGCTCGCGGCCGCTGCGGTGATCACAACGGCACTCATCGCAACCGGAGCAATTCCATGAACTCGTCCGCGCCGCTCGGAACGCAGCTTCCGAAACCGTACTGCTCAGCATGCGGACATGATTTGACGGGCGCCACTTCCGCCAGCGCGTGCCCTGAATGCGGACGCCCGCTCGTCGAAGTCCTCGTACGCGTTCCCTTCGGCAGTAGTTCCCGTTACGTCGGACGTATGCGACCAACGCGCCGCTACGAATCAAAGGCGCGCGTCTTCGGCATGCCGCTCGTTGCCATTGCGACGGGCATCGACGAACGAGGTCGACCTGGCCACGCGCGCGGCTACTTCGCCTTCGGCGATATCGCGACGGGCGTCTTCGCCCTCGGCGGAGTCGCACGCGGACTCGTGGCCTTCGGCGGAGTCTCCATCGGCGGTGTCACATTCGGCGGGCTTTCACTCGGCACGTTTGCGGCATTCGGTGGCGGTGCGGTGGCGTGGCTTGGCAGTGCGATTGGTGGCTTTGCGATCGGGCTATTCGCAAACGGCGGTGCCGCGATTGGCGGCATCGCACAAGGTGGACTCGCGATTGGTTGGCTCGCACGCGGCGCGCAAGCGAAAGGTACGCACGTCTGGAACTTGCGCGCGCCACCTGATGCAGCAACGCAAGCATTGTTCGATCAATTCAAATGGCTGATCGGGCCTTCCGGCGGTGGACTCAATTTGTACCCCGGCGTCGCTTGGACGCTCGCGATCGCGATTGTGGTTGCCGTCCTTGCACTTCTTCCTGTTGTCTTCATCGACCGCGGGCGCAACCGGATCGAAGAAGAGTTGCGTCGGGCGCCCGAAGAGAAGGGGAAGGACCGACGATGACCACTGCCGACCCGACGCGCGCACTCATCGATATCTCGCCGAAGATCACACCGGATATCGCGGTGTGGCCCGGCGATTCGCCGGTATCGCGCGAGGTCCTCTGTCATCTCGACGACGGTGCAACGGTCACGCTCTCGACCTTGCGTACGACCGTTCATCTCGGTGCACACGCCGACGGTGCGAATCACTACGGCAAAGGTGCAGGTTGCATCGACACGATGCCGCTCGAACGCTACATCGGCCCGTGTCATGTCGTGCGCGCGCGTGTTGAGCGCCGCCCTGGTGGCACGCGCGTCGGTGTCGCCGATCTCGACACGCCGCTCAGCGCGATTCATCATCCGCGCGTTCTCATCTACACCGGGACATTCCCTGATTTCACCGCGTGGAATAGCGATTTTGCGGGGCTTGAGCCTGCGCTCGTCGATCTCCTTGCCGATCGCGGAGTCACGCTCGTTGGAGTCGACACGCCGAGCGTCGATGTACAAGAATCGAAAGATCTCGCAGCGCACAAGCGATTTGAAGCGCGCGACGTTTCGATTCTCGAAGGCCTGCGACTTGAGCATGTTGCGAGCGGAACATACGAACTCATCGCGCTTCCGCTCTCGCTCGTCGGCTTCGACGCAAGTCCAGTCCGCGCCGTGTTACGCTCCCTCACATGAGCGACGCGCAGCACGACGTCATTTCATCTCGCGCACCCGAACCTGTCGGCGCGTATCCACACGCAAAACGCGCGGGAAACCTGCTGTTTCTTTCGGGTGTTGGCCCACGCAAACGCGGTTCGAAAGAGATTCCAGGCGTCACACTTGGTTCCGACGGTCGCATCGTTGCGAAAGACATCGAAGCGCAGTGTCGCTCGTGCTTTGACAACGTGAAAGCGGTGATGGAAGACGCGGGAGTGCCGTGGGAAAATCTTGTCGATGTGACGGTGTTTCTCACCGACATGAAGAATGACTTTCCGATCTACAACCGCATTTACGCCGAGTATTTCGCGGGCCCGGGGAATCCGAATCCAACGCGCACGACGCTTGCGATCATCGCACTACCAACGCCAATCGCGGTGGAAGTGAAGGCGATCGCGGTTATCTCGTGAGCGCGTGCTGCGTGAATGCCTAGCGACTGAACCCAAGCACGACGACGCTGCGACGCACGCCGTCCATGATGCACGCGTCGGGGAACGTCCCCCACTCGACAAAACCGCGCGAACGAAAGAGCCGCAAACTCGGCTCGTTGTGCGCGAAGCAGATCGCGAGAATGCGATCAATGCCGCATGCGGGCGCACGCTCGAGAAGCGCATCAAGCATCGCGCGACCAACACCGCGTCCTGCCGCGCGATCGGCGACGTACACCGAGATCTCCGCCGTCGGCGCATACGCCGCGCGCTCTTTGAAATTCGTGAATGCGCCCCACGCGCAGACGCCTTCTGCATCGACCGCGACAAGCACTGGACGACGCGTCAAATCACGCTGCAGAAACCACGCGCGTCGCGCTTCGATCGTTTGCGGCTCGAGGTCGGCAGTCGCGATGCGCTTCGGAATCGACTCGTTGTAAATCGCACGAATCGCTTCGAGATCGCTCTCCGTCGCGTTACGCAGCGCAAGTGGTGACGAGCCGCTCACAGTACTTCTCCCGTTGCAATGCACACGTTTGAAACGTCGCTGAAGAAGCGCAGTGCTTCGTGACCACCTTCGCGACCGATGCCCGAATCCTTCACGCCACCAAACGGCACGCGCAAATCACGCAGCATCCAGCAATTGACCCACACGGTGCCCGCATCAAGTTTCGCCGCGATGCGATGCGCTCGCGAGAGATCGCGTGTCCACACACTCGCCGCGAGGCCGTATCGCGTGCCGTTTGCCATCGCGACAGCATCGCGATGCCGATCAAATCCGTGAACCGTCACCACAGGGCCGAACGTCTCTTCTTGCACGCAAGAACTCTCCGCGGGCACACCAAGCAACACGGTCGGCTCGAGAAATGCGCCCTGCGCAACGCGCGGTGCAAGCCCACGCGGAACGCCGCCGCCACACGCCACAACACCGCCATCCGCAACACCACGCTCAATCGCGGCAATCACCTTCTCACGATGCGCCTTCGAAACGAGCGCGCCGAGATCGGTCTCCGCCGCGAGCGGATCACCGACTTTCATCGCACGCACCGCATCGACGAATCGCTCGGTGAATTCCTTCATGCGCGATCGATGTACGAGAATCCGCGAGGAACAGAGGCAAATCTCACCTTGGTTGAGAAACGAACTGCGCACGATTTCAGGAAGCGCAACCGAGAGATCTGCATCTTCACAGACGATCGCCGCGTTCTTTCCGCCAAGTTCAAGCGATGCGGGAATCAGCCGATCACCGCAACGCGCAGCGATACGTCGACCAGTGACCGTGCCACCCGTGAAACTGATCGCACGTACGTGCGGACAATCGACAATCGCTTGCCCAGCTTCCGCGCCAAGTCCGTGCACAACGTTGAGTACTCCCGGCGGCAAACCCGCGGCGCGCGCGATCTCACAAAGCACCGTCGCCGTCGTTGGCGTGAGTTCGCTCGGCTTTGCGATCACGCAGTTTCCCGCGGCAAGCGCGGGCGCAATCTTCCACGTGAAGAGATAGAGCGGCAGATTCCACGGCGAAATGCAGCCAACAACGCCAAGCGGCTTGCGCAACACGTAGTTGACTGCGTGCGCTGGACGCTCGGTCACGAAGCTCTCGCTCGCGTCGTGCAGAATTGCGGTAGCGAAGTAACGGAAGTTCGCGGCCGCGCGTGGAATGTCGAGCGCACGCGCCAGTGCGAGCGGCTTTCCCGTGTCTTCGCATTCAAGCCGCGCGAGTTCATCGAGTCGCGCGTCGATTCCCGCTGCAATCGCGAGCAAAATGCGCGAACGCTCTGCAGCCGGCGTGCGACCCCACACCGCAAATGCGCGTTGCGCTGCATCGGCTGCACGCGCGACATCCGCTGCGGCGCCGCGTGCAACAGCACGCAACGGCGCGCTTGTGGCAGGATTTTCGCGTGGAATTCGTTCGCCTGAGAGCGATGCTTCAAAGGACCCGTTGATGAAGTGGTCGACGTCGTACATCGCGTTTTCTCGCTGTTCCTGCCGTTTCCGCACTTTCCTCGCGCTTCTACCGAACTGCCGCGCTCGTCACGCAAACCAAGCGCACACTTACTGCGCAGCGAGACGCCCACCATCGACGGGTAAGTTCACGCCATTGACGTAACTCGCCGCGGATGACGCGAGAAAGAGAATGGCCATCGCGAGTTCGCGCGCGTCGCCAAGTCGACCTGCAGGAATCGTCGCGATCGCGTCGCGTTCGACTTCATCCACCGTCGTACCGCCGCGCGAGGCTTTGCCTTTGAAAAGCGCTTCCAAACGCGCAGTCTTCGTGAATCCCGGCATCACGTTGTTGACGGTGATGCCGAATCGCCCGAGTTCGCTCGCGAGCGTTTTCGTCCAGTTCGCCATCGCGGCGCGCACGGTGTTTGAAACGCCAAGTCCCTTGATCGGCGTAAACACCGATGTACTCGTGATGTTGATGATGCGTCCGTAGCCCGCGGCGCGCATCGTTGGCGCGCACGCTTGCGTCCACGCTTGCGCACAACCAAGGTGCATCGCCATCGCTGTGACGTAGTCGCGCGGACGCGCTTCGATCGCCGTTCCGGCCGCTGGACCACCCGTGTTGTTGACGAGAATGTGCACCGCGCCGAGTCGCGTCACCGCTTCGTGCGCCACGCGCTCGGTCGCTTCCAAATCAGAGAAGTCGGCGAGGATCGTTTCGTGTGCCAGACCCGAGATCTCGCGCAATTCACCGAGCACCTTCGCAAGTCCGTCTTCGTTGCGACCAACGATCGCAACACGCGCGCCCGCGCGCGCAAACTCGAGAGCGGTCGCGCGGCCAATGCCTTGCGTCGCGCCGCAAACAACGGCGGTCTTCCCTTCGAGTGAGAGCGGATTCGTTCCTGATTGAAATGCCGAGTGCGGTGTCGAGGAATGCATGAGGGGCGCAGGATAGCCGCACGGATTCCCGTGAAGGCCATGCGAATCCGCTTGCGTGCATCACTCAGCCGCCGAAGTTGCCAAGCAACACAGCCATGTCGGCAGCATCCGTCGTGCCGTCTCCGTTGAGATCTGATGGGCCCGCGCTTCCCCAGCCGTTCAGCATCTCCGAAAGATCGGCCGCGTTGACGACGCCGTCGCCGTTGAGGTCGCCCGGAATGCCGCACGTACCCGGCGTGACGAAGGTCTTCGTCGGACTCGTCCCAACGTTGTTCGAGACATCAAGCGCGCGAATGAAGTACTCGACGGTCGCGCAATCTGCTTGCGCAGGAATCACGCCGCGCCAGAGGCTGTTTCCCGACCAAAGCATCGGCACCGACACAGGCTTTCCGCCGTTGACGGTGTACACGAGGAAGACGCCCTTGTCGTCGTAGCCGCGATCGCTCGTCGTGCCGTCAAAGACTTCGGTGCGCACCACGTACGGACCGGCCGTGCGCGACGGCACTTGTTCAACGAGCTTGATGTTCGGCGCGATCGTGTCGGCAGGACCCGTGTTGATGTAGATGCGATTCTGGAACGCACCTGATTCGCCTTGCGCCGTGACGATGTCAGGCTTGCCGTCGCCCGTAAGGTCACCGACTTTGAGATCAAGCGAGCTGTCGGTGGCGGTCGGCACGATGCCGGTCACTTGCGCGAACGTGCCAGCGCCGTTGTTGCGATAGACGCGGTCAGCACCACCGAGCGCTGCAACGATGAGGTCGAGATCGCCATCGTTGTCGTAATCGATGAAACGAGAGTCGTTGTCGTCGACGGTCGGATTCGGCGAAATCTGCGTGGAAACGTTGGTCCACGACGTACCCGCGCCGTTGTTTCGCAGGAGAAGTTCCGTGTTCGAAGAACCTGCGTTGACGCCGATGAGGTCAAGATCGCCGTCGCCTTCGATGTCACCAAAGTCGTACGAGTAGCACGTGAAATCGGTGACAAACGTCGAGAGTTTCGCAAACGTGCCCGAACCGTTGTTGATCCAAAGTTGGCTCGATCCCGTACCTGTCGCGCGCGTGCCAACGTGGAAGTCAAGATCGAGGTCGTTGTCGACATCGCCGAAGACACAATCCATTTGCTCGGCAAGCGCAGTCGATGGGAACTGCGTCGTCGGCGCGTCGGTGAAGACGCCGGAACCGTTGTTGTTGAAGATGCGCGGGCGACCTGTTGTTGAGAATCGCGTTACGCCGGAGTTGCAGATGAGAATGTCGAGATCGCCGTCGTTGTCGATATCGCCAAACTGCGCGCGCGCAGAACTCATCGTGATGTTCGGCAGACGCGTGGTGGTTTGATCGGCGAACACCCCGGCGCCGTTGTTGATGAGGAGAAGCGGCCGACGGTTGTAGTCCTGCGCGAGAATGAGATCCCAGTCGCCGTCGCGATCGACGTCGCCCGCCTCCACACCGCGGAAGCAACCCGTGATCCCTGCGGCGCGCGTATCGGTTTCATCAGCGAACGTGCCCGTGCCGTTGTTCACGTAGATGCGCGGCTTGAGCAGCGTGCCGATCGAGGAGTAGCCCTGGCCATTCGCGAAGACGATGTCTTTGTCGCCGTCGGCATCGATGTCGACGAACGTGCACTGGTTCGTGTACTCCGCTTGCACGGGGAAGCGCGTCGAGGTTTGGTCAACGAACTGCTGCGCCGAAGCAGCAGACATGATGAACAGCACCCCGACCGCGGCGAAGGGGCGAGCGATGTTGCAAGCGAGGTGCCGGGCAGTGTTCTCGGTCTTCGTAATCTTCATGTGTTCGTTTCCGTCCGGAGACACGCGATGTCCGTGCCGCGGCCGTTGCGGTTGCACAGATGGTTCAAAGTAACCCCGAATCGGTGGAACCAAAGAGGAACGCTCGCATTCCAGACCGGATGCCTGCCTCAGCCGACCGAGGCGTACATGACTCGCACCCCAAAGAGGCGGACGAACGCGGAACGAAGTGCAGCGCGAGAGGATGACGCCCAGCTGCGCGGAACGTCTCGTGTGGCATCACCTCTGGTGATGGCGACGCGAGGTTCATGCGTCGCATTCAACCATGTTCGGCTTGCGCTTCGTGCGTCCTCGGAACTCAAGCCACTACCTCCTGCTTCGCAGGGGGGTAGTGCCACACGATACGACACACGACTCCCACGTCGACTGCTCTGGCTTCGCTGCGCTCCGCCTTC
>JAIYCA010000406.1 GCA_027488265.1 Planctomycetaceae bacterium | reverse complement strand
GCTCGGTTGGAGTCGATCACCTCTCGGATCCGAGTCGTGATTCCGAACGGCTGTATTCCTATGCCAACTCTTCGGATCGTGCCTGGGACGCTTCTATCGCACTTGCCCGACCCTGACGACTGGCATGTCGTCGCCGCTGCCCTCGCATCTCGCTCAAGCACCATCTGCACGTTCGACAAGAAGGGCTTCCCGAACTCTGCTCTCGCGACAGTGGGATTGGAGTCAGTAACCCCCGACCGACTTCTGGAGAGACTCTTGGTGTCACCAAACCCTACATCCTCCCCTCGCTTGCTGCTTCAGGCCATGCAACAGCATCGAACATCGCTCCGAGCACCGACCATCGATGCCCATACCTATGTGGCCATGCTCAAAAGAAACACCCTCGCCAAAACGGCGAGGGCGCTTGAAGGACAGTTGGGGGTGATCTGAACCGCGAGCGCGATTACATCGCCGCGCCGTTTTCCGCTTCGAGATAGGTGTAGCCCGCGAGGCCCGACTCGTAGTTGCGCACAAGCGCGTTCGACTCGGCGACCGACATGTGCTTGTCGCGCACCGCGCGCTCGCACTCGTGGCGAATCGCCTGGCCCAGTCGATTCACGTCGTACTGCACGTACTGCAGCACTTCGCGCACGCTGTCGCCTTCGACGATCTCGTCGATCCACCAATTGCCGTTGTCATCGAGACGGATGTGCGCGACGTGCGTGTCACCGAAGAGATTGTGAAGGTCGCCGAGCGTCTCTTGGTACGCGCCGACGAGGAACGCGCCGAGGAAATACTCGTCGCCGTCCTTAATGTCGTGCAACTCCACCCACTTCTTCACGTCGTGATCGTCGACGAAGCGGTCGATCTTGCCGTCCGAGTCGCAGGTCATGTCGGCAATCGTCGCCTTGCGCGTTGGGCGCTCGTCGAGACGATGGATCGGCATGATCGGGAACAACTGGTTGATCGCCCAGATATCTGGCAGCGACTGGAAGATCGACAGGTTGCAGAAGAACGTGTCGGTGGTGTTCGACTCGAGATCCTCGAGTTCTTCGGGCATGCTCGGCATGTCCTTCGCCTTGTCGCGCACCTTCGCACACGTCGCCCAGAACATCCGCTCGGCAAGCGCGCGGTGCTCAAGACTCATGTAGCCGACCGAGAAGAGGTTCATTGCCTCATCGCGCGACTGCAGCGCGTCGTGGTAACACTCAAGCAGGCGACGCTCCGTCACCGTGCTGTACGCCTCGAAGAGGTCGACGATCGGACGCGGCACTTCACCGTGCTCGTCCTTCGAAACACTCTCCAACGACGGCGGCACAGTGAATCGGTCGAGGCGATTCGCGCCGAGCACGTCGAAGATGAGCACGCTCTGTTGCGCGACCATCGCGCGACCCGATTCGGTCACGATCGTCGGATGCGGGACACCTTCTTCGTCGCAGACCGACATGATCTTGTAGACAACGTTGGCCGCGTACTCCTGCAGCGTGTAGTTCGTCGAGAACTCGAAGTTCGTCTGGCTGCCGTCGTAGTCGATACCAAGACCGCCACCAACGTCGAGATAGCGCATGCCTGCGCCCATCTTCGCGAGTTCCGTGTAGATGCGCGCGAGTTCGTTCACGCCAGTCGAGACTTGACGAATGTCGTGAATCTGCGAACCCATGTGGCAGTGCAGGAGCTGGAGGCAGTCCTCCATGCCGCGCGCACGCAGGTATTCGAGCACGTCGATCACTTCAGTGAGCGAGAGGCCGAACTTCGCCTTCACGCCCGACGAGTGACGCCAGCGCCCCGCACCCGGCGTCGCGAGATTCACGCGCACGCCGATCTTCGGACGGATTTGATACTTCTCGGCGTACTTCACGATGAGGCGAAGTTCGGCGAGGTTCTCGATGACCGGAATGATCGTGCGACCGAGTTTCGCCGCAAGCGTGACGAACTCGATGTAGCGGTCTTCCTTGAAGCCGTTGCAAATGATGAGGCGCTCGGGCGAATCGCTCGTGAGGCCCATGACCGCGAGCAATTCCGGCTTCGAGCCGACCTCAAGACCGAACCCGTACTGCGCACCGCATTCGCGGATGTCGTGCACCACGCGACGCTGCTGGTTCACCTTGATCGGGTAGACGGCGTTGTACTTACCCTTGTAGCCGTTCTCCTTGATCGCCACATCAAACGCGTCGTGGAGATCGCGCAGACGACGATGCAAGAGATCGGTGAAGTGCAGGAGGACGGGCGTTCGCAGACCGCGCTCGCGAAGACCCTTCACGACGTCGAAAAGGTTGACCTCGCGGCCGGGCGTGCGCGTTGGGCGCACAAGTACCTCACCAGACTTCGAGATTTCGAAGAAGCCCTTGCCCCAACCACGCAGGTTGTAAAGATCAGCCGCATCATCGACCGTCCACGGATCAATGCCGGCCTTCACGCGCGCCGTCGCAGCGACACCCGCCGCAGCAGCGTGCGCATTCGAGAGCGAGTTGGTCGACGTGGTTGATGCGGTCGTTGCGGTCGTTGCAGTCATTGGAGTGGAAGGAGGAAGAACCTGCGACATCGAAGTCTTGTGCGTCCTTTCGCGGGGCTGGCGTCTCAAGCGAGGTCGATGGAGGGTGACTCCCATCGATGAAGTGAAGACAAACGTGGAGGTGACCAACGCATCGTGTTGGTCAAAGTGTTCGGCGATCGGCCGAACATTGGTGTGTACTACTGCGCGTTGTTTGGATCCTCGGTCGGTACCGCATCGCGATCCGTGACGGGATCCGTGCCGAGGTCATGGTCAGGGCCGAAATCGAGATCGGGGTCGGCGACGTGACCTTTGATCTGACTTGACCAGTGCGAGATCTGCCGGAGCGCCGTCGCTCGCTCAATGCGCGACAGGCGGTGACAGAACGGACACTATAGGGCCTCAAGCCGCCGCCCCCAAGGAAGTGTGGACAATTCTCCGAGAGAAAATGTTTGGATCTCAACGGACCTCGGTCATACTGCAGACGTCCGAGTTTCGATGGGCGATCCCCTCTCGCCCTGCCACGCGCAACACAGTCCAATGTTGCGCCGACGCACGTCGAACGCTCATCCCTGCTCTCCCTCGGTCCCTCACATGCTGACTCCTCGCTCCTTGGCGCTCGCCGCCCTTCGCTCGTCGAACGCTTCGCCTCGTGTTTTGTCGCTGACGCTCACCGCGTTCGTGATTTGGACTGCGACGCCTGCGCTCGCATTTGGACCATCGTGGGAAGGCGACTTGATCAACGACGCGAAAGACTCTGCCGCGTCCGCACAGTTGATCTCGACCGGCGGCGCCGTCACGAACATCTCTGGCACACTCGGTGGTGGCCCCCTCCTCGGCCAAGTGGACTTCGTTG
>JAIYCA010000091.1 GCA_027488265.1 Planctomycetaceae bacterium | reverse complement strand
GTTGGGCAGCCCGGACCCGCGTACATCACGATGCGCGTGTCGAACGTGGCCGCACCACAGGTCGAGAGCGTCGCGATGCCCGTGCATGGCGCCGTCCAGCGGTACCAAAGGTCGTTGTAGCAATTCACGCCACCGCCATCGAAGCAGCTCGCAGCCACCGCTGGGATGCTGTCGCCTGCGCTCGTTGTGTTGAACGCAACCGAAGGTGTCGAAATCACAAGCGCGCCGGCGCATTCGTCATTGGCGGGTGGCGGCGACGTGGTCGTCACAGTCATCGAGTAATCATTGCGCGTGTCCGTCGCGAGATAGACACGCATCAGGAGCGTCGAGCCCGAAGTCGAGTTCGTCACCGAGAAGACTTCGTTGTTCGTGTTTGCATTGCGGTCGGCGAGAACGGTACCGCCGCAGGCACCGAACACTTGCACATCGACGTCGCCGTTGGCGTGGGTGAACGTCATGTTCACGCTCATGCTCGCGCCTGGCGCGACTGGGATCGAGTACCAGTCTTCATCGAGACGCTTCACAACGCGCTCGGCGTACGCAGTGCCTGGGGTGATCGCCACGGCGGTTGCGCAGGTGTCGTTCTGCTCGAGGTCGTCGTCCGAACCCGCGGCGAGCAGTGTGCCGAAGCCACCGGTGGTGACCGCGAGATCCCAGCGGCCGTAGCCGTCGTCGGCTTGCGGCGTCGAGCAGAAGCTTGCGCCGCACGTGAGCACGCCGTACAGCTTCTTGTCGGAATCGCGATAGATCGCGCTACCCGACGAGCCGCCTTCGGTGACACCCGTGGTGGTCACGCCGTATTGCGTCGCTGGGTTCCACGAGAGGCTCGACCAGTTGCTGGTCGGGCTGCCGCAGTTGAAACCGTTCGCGTTCTTCACGCCGAACGAGATGCGTTGGTAGCTGCCATCTGGGTGGTGCAAGCCAGTCGAAGGCGTATTCGTCGTCACCGACGTTCCAAGCCAACCAACCCAGTAAACGCTCGCTGGCAGCGTCGGGCGAATCAGGAGCAGCGTGCAGTCGCTTGCGAATTGCGTCGCGGAGAGATCGGAGCCCGTGATGCTCGTTCCGGCTGCCGCCGTCGCCGCCGCCGAGCAGGTGTTGCGGCGATAGAAGAAGTTGAACTGGCAGCTGTTGGCAACCGAAGCGGTCGAGATGCAGTGATTCGCCGTGGAGACGTAGGGCGTCTCATCGGCAGCGGTCGTCGCCGTGAGTTGACCCGAGCAGAGCGAGCCGGTGAAGATCAGACGAACGGTACCGTTCGACTCGTTCGCCCAGTTGGGGAAGCAGATTGGATCGAGGTGGCAGGTGCCGACGGCCACGCCGCCTTCCTCGTCACCCAACTTCCAGATCTCACGATAGCCGTGGTAGTACTCAACGCCCTCGAACTGAAGCGAAGTCACCTTCGCGCCCGTCGGAACGAACCACTCAATCATGGCTTCGTTGGTTGGCATCGACATGCTCCACGCTTCGCCCGTTCCGAACTCGCCGACGCCTTGGATCGGTCCGATGACCGAATCTTCCCAGCCTGGCGACGAGAGACGGACTTCTTGGCCTTCGGGCACGTTCAAGCCGGTGATGTGCAGTCGGCAGGTTGTCGCGTTTGCACTCGAGAGAATGACGCGCCAGACGTGGCCGCCCTCGACGGGGATCCACTCGCCGTGTGCCATGTCGATCGCGACTGGCACGGGAATCGCGAAGCGCAGCGGCTTGCGATCTTCGGTCTGGCGGGTGATCTCGTCTTCCGCGAGGTAGAACTCGTTGTCTTGCAACTCAAGTGCAAGCACGGGCGCGGGAATGGCGTCGAATCCGTGGATGGTGGAGAGCGGCTCGAGTGCTTGCTGCGCAGCCCAAGCGGTACCGCGCAGTCCGTGGCCATTCGCTTCAAGGACCGCAGGCACGTTGCCAGTGGTGAGCGAAGGCTTCGCTTTGCCTCCACCAGTCGTGGCGAAGAGAGGGCTGGTTGCGAGAAGCAAGAAGGTCGTGGCGACCGTCAGATGACGCATACTGAATCTCCTAATGGCTCACCGTGGAGCGAAGTCTGAAACCCATGCAGGGGTGGGGAAGGATCGGGCTGTGGTCTCTCCGCATCGAACTCCGGCCTCTCGGCCGGCACGAACTCTAGGGAGACCAACTCTCGGAACAGGCACTCAATCCCGCCGCGGAACGGAAGCGGCAGGGTTTGGCAACCTAACCCCATTCGTCTGAGAGGCAAGGTGGTTCCGAAAAACGAGCAACCCCGACCGAGGTCGGGGTTGCAACGATTGGAATTTGGGTTGACTTCGCGGACGTTTGCGCGGTTTAGACGCTCGCCGCCATCTTCTCTGCCTTCTTGCGCGCGTCGGCGAGGGTGCCGACATACATGAAGGCGCTTTCCGGCAGGTCGTCGCCTTCACCGTTGGTGAGGCGCTCGAAGCTGTCGATCGTGTCTTCGAGCGAGCAGGTGACGCCCGGGAGACCGGTGAACACTTCGCCGACGTAGAACGGCTGCGAAAGGAAGCGCTCGATCTTGCGCGCGCGCGAAACCGTGAGCTTGTCTTCTTCCGAGAGTTCGTCGACGCCGAGGATGGCGATGATGTCCTGGAGATCCTTGTAGCGCTGCAGGATGTTCTGCACGCGGCGCGAGCACTTGTAGTGGCGCTCGCCGAGGACCTGCGGGTCGAGAATACGCGAGGTCGACGAAAGCGGATCGACGGCGGGGTAGATGCCCTTTTCCGCGATCTTGCGCTCAAGCACGATGAACGCGTCCAAGTGGCTGAAGGTCGTTGCAGGTGCAGGGTCAGTCAAGTCGTCTGCAGGCACGTAAATAGCCTGCACCGACGTGATGGCGCCCTGACGGGTCGACGTGATGCGCTCTTGGAGCGCACCCATTTCCGTCGCGAGGTTCGGTTGGTAACCGACGGCGCTCGGCATACGGCCGAGGAGTGCCGACACTTCCGAACCCGCTTGGGTGAAGCGGAACACGTTGTCGACGAAGAGCAGCGTTTCCTTACCCGACGCATCGCGGAACTCTTCTGCCATCGTGAGCGCAGAGAGCGCGACGCGGAGACGTGCGCCTGGCGGCTCGTTCATTTGGCCGAAGACCATCGCGACCTTGTCGAGGACGTGCATCTTCTTGCCGCTTGAGTCGGTGTATTCAGCCTCTTGCATTTCGAGCCAGAGGTCGTTGCCTTCGCGGGTGCGCTCGCCGACGCCGGCGAACACCGAGTAACCACCGAAGTTACGCGCGACGCGCGCGATCATCTCTTGGATGACGACGGTCTTACCGACGCCTGCACCACCGAAGAGACCGATCTTTCCACCGCGGACGAACGGGCAGAGAAGGTCGATGACCTTGATGCCGGTCTGGAGGATTTCGGTCTTCGGGTTGAGTTCGACGAATTCCGGCGGCTCGCGGTGAATCGGCGAGGTCTTGGTCGCAGCAACTGCGCCGCGCTCATCGACCGGTTGGCCGAGGAGATTGAACACGCGGCCGAGGACGCCTTCACCGACAGGCACGCGCACTGGCGCGCCAGTGTCGACGCAGGGGTCGCCACGCTTGACACCGTCGGTCGACGCGAGCGCGACGCAGCGGACTTGACCGCCACCGAGGTGCTTCGCGACTTCGCCGACGAGGAGCATTTTCTGGCCCTTCGTCTCGAAGTTGATGTGAACGGCGTTGTAGATCTCGGGCAGATCCGACTCTGGGAACTGCGCATCGAAGGTCGATCCGATGACCTGAATGACGGTGCCGGTGCTGGCCATGGGGGCTCCAAATGTGCTCGAAGTCCTCGGCGGGAATCGCGTCGGTTCGAGCGCTGCGTGAGGTGTCTCTTGAAGGACGTCTGACGGTCTCCGCAATCACCGCAAGCCCTCGAAAGGACTTCGAAGGGACTTCGTGACGGATTTCACGGAGGGTCGAGAAGATAGCGGCTTCAACGCATCGCTGCAAAGCCGCCGCTGCGTCGAAGCCGCAGTTTTTCGGACGTGCGCTCTCGGGCAATGGCAAGAGCCGCGGCGGCTTCTCGCAATCGCGTCAGTCCTTCCCTCGCGCGGCTGTCGAAGTGTTGGCTTGTCGGCGCGTATCCGCTTAGCCGCGGGCGTCGAGGGTTCGGCCAACCGAAAGTCCCGTCGCGACTTCGATGCGATCCGCGGCGCGGGTGTACATCGCATAGGCGTTCGGGGCGTAGGCGTTTGGAGCAGTGGCACGAGCGGTCGGGGCAGCATTCGCGGTGGCAGGTGCGTCAAAGCCTGCGCCACGCGCCACCGGTGAATCGACCTGTCCGGCGACCATCGAGGCGAGATTCGGTGCGAGCACGTCGGGGCGTCGACCAACGCGCATCGGGTTTGCGTCGGCAATTTCACGCGCAAGCGGCGGAATGATGGCGCCAGACGCAGCGAACCGCGCGGCGTTCGAGGCCTGCGGCGATGCTGGATTGCTTGGCGAGTTGTTCGGTGCGGTTCCGCTGAGTTCGGCGCGCGCGTCTGGTTGCGCTTGCGTCCGGAACTGCGGGCGCATGCCCTGTCCGTAGGCCGTTGCTGCTTGCGCTGCGCGGAAATTGAGTGGTGAAGGCGAGTCCATTCGCGTGAGGGAAGATACCAATCGCGCAAGCCGTTGTTCGCCCATCGAGCTGTTCACGCATGGTTGCGTGCGAGAAATCTCTCAAGCTCGGCAGGTCTTGCCGCTTCGCGCGCGTTATCGAGCCGCGTCGACTCGCGGTGACTCATTTCGGACTCACTCGCGATCGCTGAGTTCATCCACCGAACGGTCGAGTGCGCGAATCGTCACGTCCTCTTGAAGCCGCGCCCAACGATCTGGGCTGTCTGCCGCTTCAGCGAGAAGTTCAGTTGCCGCGCGCGCAAGCGCCACAGTCGCGCGATCTTCCGCGGGCAGCTTTGGCAACACGCTTTCAAGTCGATCGACAAGTTCGTCGTAACGCGCAGTGGCGACGAGTTCCTCGCGGCGCGAGCGATCGTCGAACGCAGTTCGACGCGCGGTTTGGAGAAGCACGCTGGTTGCGTAAAGCGCTTGTCGATCGTCGGAACTCAACGAAGCAAGTTGCATCGATTGCTCGGTTGGTGGTGCGACTCGAGCGATGGTGCTCGGAGCCGCGGCACCGCCGCGAAGGATCTCGCCGGGCCCGAGTGGCGCGAGCGAAGCAGAGGTATTGCCTGAACGGAAGAACAGCGTCGCGCCCGCAACCGCTGCAAGAACAGCCGCAACGGCTGCAATGCGCGGCATCCAACGGCGACGATGCTCAGCGCCGATCGTTTCAAGTACTTCCGCGCGGAATGCGCGAAGATCGATTGGGGTCGTGGCAAACTCTTCGTCGATTTCGGCGATGTCTGCGTCGAGTGCTGATCGCAGCGAGCGATCGAGGCTCTCCGCGCGCTCGACGAGCGTGCGGCACTTCGCACAACCAACCAAGTGGCTGTCGGCTTCAAAGCGCTCAGCACGCGTGAGTTCGTCATCGAGGTACGCCGAGAGCGCGGCCTTCATGCCGACGCAATCGAGAGGCGCGTGCGCGCGATCATGCAGGTCGCCGCGTGCGGAGTGGTGGGAATCGTCTCGATGAAGTTGCATGGTGTTCTGCCTTGTCGAAAGTCTGGTCAAAATCGTGTTGTGACTCGTGTTGTGACTCGTGTCGTGCGTGGTTTCCGGAGAACTTCACTCGGTTTCCTACGCGATCGTTACTCCGCGCGACGAGTCGCATCTCGCATGCGCTGTGGATTGAATTCGCTCGGTCGAACGGAAGTGCTCGTGCCATCTGCACCTTCGGTTTTTGTGGCGTTCTCGCCTTCGAGTTCGCCGAGCAGCGCGAGTCGGGCGCGATTCAAGCGACTCATCACTGTGCCAATCGGAACACCGAGGTGTTCCGCGATCGCTTCGTAGGACAAGCCTTCATTCACGCGCAACATGATCATTGCGCGCTTGTCGGGGTCGAGTCGCTCGAGCGCTGCTGCGATGCGCGACACGTCTTCACGCCGTTCGACATCGGCCTCAGGCGCGGTGGCGCGGAGGTCGTGCGCGGAGCCTGACTCGTCGATCAGTGTCCACGTGCGCTTCTTGCGGCGGATCAGGCTGATCGAGAGATTGGTGACCGTGGATCGCATCCAACTCGAAATGGCGGGCTCGCCACCGATCGGTGGGGTTCTCCACAAACGCACGAACGCTTCCTGCACGATGTCTTCGGCGCGCTGGCGATCGCGGCAAATGCCGAAGCTGAGGCGCACAAGACCGGGAGTGAGTCGAGTCACCCAGTGCGCAAACGCGCGCTCGGTGATCGGCTTCCCGATTGCTCCCGCCATCGGAATTGCCGCAGGCGGGTTACTCTCGTGACCGTGAGCGTTTGCTGTCGGGAGATCCTGTGCGGGATCCTTCACATGGTCCTCAATTCAGGCACTCGATTTGCGGAACTTGCTTTGCAGGACTTGCTTTGCAGGACTTGCTTTGCAGTACTTGCGGTACGCGGTTCGGTGACACGTGCTGCAGCCGCTCATGCGCGGTTCTCCATGGACGCGGTTCGCGCATTCGTCATTCCGACCATCGCGAGGAAGTCGCGCGATCAAGTAAAGCGGACGCAGTGGGTCGCTAGAAGCAGACCTTCCGTTGCAAGACTCATACGGGCGCGCTGTCAGACCCAGAAACCGTAGTTCTCAGTCGGGCATGTAACCATAAGTCATTGCAGTATCAACGGTTGGGCGCGACCTCTGATCGAGTTTCGGGTCGAGATTGGTCGTCTGCTCAACCTCTCGCGTCCCAGGAAACGGGTCTCCGTTTGCGCCGAGCAGCGCGAGCGCCGCGGGAAGTTCGGCACTCCACCAGAGGTTTGCGCCAAGGGTAAAGCCTTTCGCCACCGCGCCCTCCGCGACAACGCCAATCTGCCGGAGTGCGCCTGGTGACCAGATGAAAAGGCACTCACTCATCCGCATCGACGCCGCGGGGCGACCTCGCGGCGGAAGTGAGATGCGATAGATCTCCTCTTGCGCGTCGCGCAGTGTGACGTTGCGGATGGTTGCATCGGCGACGCTCCCAAGGTCAAGCAGGCGGCGCACGCCACCGAGGCGCATGTTGGAGATCGTGAGAAACCGCACAAGCGGCTCTTGGACGGGTTTGGTGGTGTCGTTTGATGACGTGGATTGGCTTGGGCCTTGTGGCTTCTCGCGATCCTTCGCTGGAATCTGTGCACCGCCTTCTGAACCCGCCTCGCTCCTGCCATCTTGAGTGCTTGATTCAGTACTCGGCTTCGTTGGTTCGCGCGGCGCGAGGGGCGCACACTCGCTCGTTCCGAGATCGAACGCCGTCGCGAACGCCCCTGCGATCTGCGACTTTTCAATCAACGTACTCCACACTCTTCCCTCAAGGCGAATCGCGGCTTTCGGAGTGACATCCGTGCGCGCCACCATTTGCACATCCGAGATCGTGACGGACTCACAGTCGCCAATCGTAATGGCGGCGTTGGTGGGGTTCTCGATGCGACATCGTCGAATGGCGAGTTCCTTGACCCCGCGCGCGACGATTCCCGATTCCTCCGCCAGTCCCTTCGGGCCAACGATGAGCACGTCTTCGATCGTGATTCCCTCCGATGCGCCTGGCTTCGTCGACTCGATCAAGATTCCCGCCCGGCGAGGCGTCCGTGAAAGAATGCGCGCGATTCGGATGTGTCGACAATCCACAAGTTTGATCGACGCGCGGTCGGAGGCAACTTCAGCGAGTGAGTTTGGTCCAACGGAGTGAATGACGATGGGCGCGAACGGGGAGCCGGAGACGCCAGTGAGCGTGGCCGGAAGGTGGACTCCCTCGGCAAGCACGATCTCGTCGCCTGGTTTCAGTTTCGGGCCGAGCGTTTCCCACGTGCTTCCTGGCGGAACGAAGTAACGGCCTGCCGACGCGGGTTGTGCGATGACGAAGAGGAGCGCGACGCTGACCGCGAGGAAGAAAGCTCGGAACGAGGGCATCACTCTATTGTCGCTTGCTCAGAGCGCGCGGTCGAGCGGACTCGCGCAAAAGCAACGTAAGACAGTGGTATTCGCGTCGAGGTGTACGGTGCCGTGTTCGATATGCGCGGGCCGAAGCACCGTCGTGCCAGCGGTCGCCGCGATGCCGCCCGAGGCTGTCTTCCAATGCGCACATCCTGCGAGTGTGAGCCACACTTCGGGGACACCCGTCTCGTCGACCGGTATCTCAGAGGCGGTGCACGCCTCCATCCAGTCGACGGTGAAGAAGTCTGAGGTGCAAAGGCGACGTGTGGCGAGACCGCCCGCGACAAGTGGTTCAACCGATTCGAACTTGATGAATCCAGGCCGACCGTCCGACTGCGCGGCCCCGAATTTCATGCAGGAAAACGCTTCGTCGAGATGAAGCGGGCGCTTCGGGTCGTGCCGATCCCAATCCCACACGCGAAACGTGGTGTCGCTTGGTGTTTGCACTTCAGCCGCCAGAATTCCCGCGCCGAGTGCGTGACAGGTGCCACTTGGGAGGTAGACGCAGTCGCCGCGTGCGACGGTGAAACTCTCGAGGTGTTCGAGCGCGCGACCGTGTTCAACTGCTGCGCGAAACTCGGCGGGCGTTGTCGATGCGCGAAGTCCGCGGTAGACGCGTGCGCCAGGCTTTGCCGCGAGCACGATCCACGCTTCGGTTTTGAGATGCGCGCCTTGGTGTGCGCGAACGTACGCGGCGTCGGGATGTACTTGGACCGACAAGTTCTCTGCAGCGTCGAGGAACTTGATGAGGAGTGGAAAGCCGCCGTCAGGCGCGGGCGTGGCGATACCCAAGAGTTCGTCGCGGTGGAGTGCGCGAAGTTCTCGCAGCGTTCGACCGTCGAACGGCCCGCCAAGTACGGTCGACTGCCCGCCTTCGATTGCTGCCGGCAAATCCGCGAGTTCCCATGCTTCACCGATGGATTCGCCGATCCGCTCGCTTGCCGACCTGAAGGGCAAGAAAATCGCCGCGACGCGCGGCACCGATCCGTTCCTGTTCACG
>JAIYCA010000063.1 GCA_027488265.1 Planctomycetaceae bacterium | reverse complement strand
TTCTCGGCTTTCGCTGCGCTGACCGCGGAGCTTGATCGCGCAGGTGCGCGTGCAGAAGTCGAGCAGGGCGAGGCGACGGCTGCTGGCGACTCGGCATCGCGCGCGACGAATCCGCATCCAAACCCCGCAATCCACCACGATGAGTTCGCATTCATCCAACTACTCGGTGGCTACGTGGTGACCGAAGACGCCGACGGCATCGTGATTGTGGACCAACACGCCTTGCACGAACGCGCGATGTTCGCCACGTTTCTTACGCGCGTTGCCGAAGGTACGCTTGAGTCTCAGCGGCTCCTTGTGCCTGTTCCCATCGATTGTTCGGTGCGCGAAGTAGAACTTCTCGAAGAGATTTCGCCGCTCCTCACGCGGCTCGGAATCACCGCAAGGCCGTTCGGTGCACGCGCGGTGGTCGTGGATGCAGTGCCCACCTTGCTGCACTCGCGCGGCGTGGATGCTGCACAGTTTCTCCGTGATCTCTTGGCCAAAGCACTGGAGCACGGCTCACTGCTCTCGCTTGAAGCGGCGCTGCATGAAGTGCTCGACATGATGGCGTGTAAGGCTGCGGTGAAAGCGGGGGACACGCTTTCGCACGCGGAGATCCGCGCGCTTCTCAAGATGCGAGTTGAGATCGAACGCGCAGCGTCGTGTCCGCACGGTCGTCCGACATCGATTCGAATTCCGCGCGGCGAATTAGAGCGGCGCTTTGGGCGCTCGTGACTTTTTTCTCGCGCTCCGCGCTCGTGAGTTTTTCTCGCGCTTCGCGCTCGTGACTTTTATCTCGCGCTTCGCGCTCGTGATTGCACGCCTCACACGTCTTGCGGCAGGATGATTTGGTGAAACACAGTTTCGCCCGTCTCGAGCATGCGTTCGATGTAGGGGCGACACATGCCGCAGCAATCCATGCAGCCAAACTCCGAGCGAATTTCATCGAGCGTGCGCGGGCGTTCGTCGAGCGCGCACTTCAAAGTTTCGAAGCGCACGTCGTAACAAACACAGCGGTCGATTTCGATGCGTGAACCCATGGTGTTCCGTGGCGCAATGGTGGCGAAGTCGAAAAAGCAGCGCTTCGCTGCGGCGTCGAAGCATTCCACGCCCCGGTGCGTGGACGATCGTCAGGAGCGCGGATCGTACGAGGAGTCGTCGTCCGAAAGAAATCCGTTGCGCGGAAAATCGAGCACGTCTGTCAACAACGATTCTGGGGCGGACTCTGGGGCGTGCACCCCGTCGTGGCATTCACAGGCACCCGAGACGTGTCCGTCGAGAAAGCACACATGTGTGCAGCCTGTGTGTCGGAACGCTTGTGCGCCGCCGTACACCGTCGGGAGATCGTTTTCGACCACGGCACTTGGCGCGCGCATGAATTTGTTCGCTCCGCCGCGCCAACCACCTTCACCGAAGAGTGCAGTGGTCGACGTGCGACGAAACTGTGCGCTCGAAAGGCCGCGTCGTGCGAGTGACCAGCCGTCGACCCATCGCCCGTTCGCATCGAGTTCAGGGAATCTTCCTTCAGCGCCGACGTAGGTCGTGTTGTAGTTGTAGCCCGTCGATGGATCGAGTCCGAACGTCGAAGCCCCGAGGAACTCTGGGCATTGCTGCACGTCGTGACCGCCGTTTGCGAAGTCCCAAAGCACACTCGGTCGGACTTCGCCGCCAGGTCGCTGTTCAAAATCCCACGCGCTCGTGATGAGCCCGCTGCCGCCCATCTTGTAGAGAATCGCGGCGGGATACGCCTCACGATTCTGCGTGGCGTAGGTCGTCGCTGCGAGCCCGAGTTGTCGCAGATTTGATTGGCAACTCGCCGCGCGTGAAGACGCACGGACCGTTGCCGTTGTTGGAAGAACGATCGCAAGGAGCACCGTGAGGACACCGATGACCACGAGTGTCTCGACGATCGTGAGTGCGCGGCGAACCATCATGATCCGCCTCCGTTCCACGCGCTGAGGAGAAGCGCGAGATCGCCTGCACCGATGATGCCGTCGGCATCGAGATCGAACGCGGGCGCAGTCGTTCCCCATGAAGCAAGCAGAAGCGCGAGATCCGTTGCGTCGACGGTGCCGCTGTCATCGAGATCAGCGTTCGGCGCGAGGGGCGCGACATCCGCAAACGCATCGACTTCAGGCGAAAAGCCGATCGCGGTGGGGCCATCCACGCGCACGTAGCGAATGCTCTGAAGTCCGAGTGCGCCGATGTCCACACCGGCACCGCCACCTGAGCCGTCGTACACCTCAAGCAACGCGGCGTGATCAAGTCCGACGAGATCACCAACGGTCAGCGTGGGGTTCACAGGACGAAGGAAGTCGCTCGCGATCTTTCCAGGAACCGTCGCGTACGGAGCCGCGTCGACGTAACCGACGGTTGGGAAGAGCCCGTCCGCCGCAACATCGACGACTTGGAACCAAGTGACGCCATCACTGCTCACCGAGATTCGTCCGCCTTCAGAAGCGAGTCCACCAACCACACCGGCACCGCCGCCGAGATCGGTGAAGAACGCATTGCCGAACACAAGAAGATCGATCCCAAACGGGTTGCGCGGATCATCGATGACATCGTGATCGAACGCGACAACGAGACTTCCGCCCAGGCCGACAGAAACGACTTCGTTCGGACGGAACGCAGGTTGAAAGGGCGTCACGCATTGCGGGAGAAACCCCTCGCCGGTGAAACGCTCGGGGCTCCCAAGTGCGACGCTTGGATTGGTGAAGCCAGCCGCGGCACCCGATCCGGCGGTGTATGCAATCACGGTTGAAGCGAACGGCGAGTCAAGCGCCGACTCTGCGTGCGCTGCGGTCGTCGTCGCGAGAAAGCAAACACTGCACGCAATACGCGTTGCGCTGCGTTCTGTCTTCGTGTGGGCATCGTCGCGAACGCGCCACTTCGCGAGCGTTCTCGCAAGTTTCACTGCACGCGCATGGATCGCGTTGAAGTCGTGTGAAGAGCGCGCGGCCAAACGCGCGGCAGGGGAATCAAAGGACACAAGCCAACCGCCCATCATGCATCCTCCGGGAGCTCGCGCCCGGTTCGGAACGCGCTCCATCCTGGAGCGCTCGGAGGTGTCCGCGTGGACACCCGACGCTTGGGTAGGTCTTCCGACTTCAGGTTCCGCGTGCGCGGAGATTCCAACACCTTCCCAGCGCAAAGGCGCCAGTGGTTGCCGCCGAAACGGCTGTTGAAAGTGGAGTTGCTCGCGCAACTCCGACCTGTCACGGCGGCGCGACCGTGGCGGATTTTCACCGCCTTCCCTCATCGAGCTCGAAAGTTCGATGCCGACGCGACGCGCGAAGAGGATTCTCGCGCAATCGTCCGGACGCCCAAGCGGGGACGAGTATACGGATTCCCGCGTGCGGCAAACGCGCCCCGAACTCGAATCGCAACTCGAATCGTGACTCGAGTTGCGGGAGTCCAGCCGTACGTGGGTCGTGGCCGATCGCATGGTGTGGGGGCGAATCCTCGGCGCGAGGTAAACCTCAGGTTGACGGGTTCCACGCGGGACCGATACATTCCCCGCTTCCCCCGAGGCGCCATTGACGGCGCTCGGGAGGTGCTCGGTCCATGTTGGCCGAGTGCCGCTCGGCAGGAACCGCATTCCTGCCTCACCTTTGGAGATCCCGATGTCGTCGAACGCGTTCCTGCCGACCTTCCTCGCGTCCCGCAAGCAACTCTCGATCGTCGCAGCATTGCTTGCGACCTCGCTTCTCGCTGGTGCACCATCTGCGCTTGCTCAAGACGAGGGTGCGTCGGGCGCCACTGGCGCGGCCGCCACGGCTGATACGGCCGCGGTTCGCAAGAACCTCGATGACTTTGTCCACTACGTCCTCATCGGAAAGCCCGACCTCGCGCAGGCGGCTGGCGAAGCGTTGCTCTCTGCGCAAGCGACCGACATGGATCTCGCATCGGTGGTGGACGAGGCTGGTCTCGCAGATCGCCTGGCGAAGGCCATGTCGCGCAGCCGCTCGATGACGGGTGTTGCGGATATCGCAACGAAGATCGAGCACCGGGTTGAGATGGGTCGCAAGGCTCTCTCGCGCGACCCGCAGCGCATCTCGCAAGCGATCGACATGCTCGGCAAGACGCTCCGCGAACGACGTCTCGGCGAAGAGCGCATCCAAGCAGCGCAAGAGTACGCGGTTCCACAACTCCTCAAGGCACTCGTTGATTCGAAGGATCCGCAAGCGGCACTCAAGGTCGTGACGTGCCTCCGCGCGCTCGGCAACGACGCAGTGCTCCCGCTCGCAATGTCGCTCCGCGATCTCCCACCGGAAGCGCAGCGCGAAGTGGCATCGATCCTCGCGGATAGCGGCCGAAAGACTGCGTTGCCGTTCCTCCTTGAAGTTGCGAACGACGCGAAGACCACGGCCGACGTCAAGGCTGCTTGTGAAACAGCGTTCGAGCGTCTCGGCGGTACGTCGCGCGACGCCAGTGCGCAGTTCGCGGCACTTGCGCGCAAGTTCTTCGATCTCGAAGAGACGCTTGTGACCCAGCCCACCGACGCGACCAACAACCTTTGGGCGTTCGATACCGCTTCGGGCGGCTTCGCTGGCCTCCAAGCGACGCCAGCTCCAACGGCTGTGTTCTGCGACATGATGGCGATGACGCTTGCGCGTCGATCGCTCGCATTGGACGCTTCGAACAGCAACGCGCTCGCGACCTACGTCGCAGCCGATCTCCGTCGTGAGAACACGTTGGGTTCGGACGCGCAGCCTGGTCGTTACAGCCCGCAGTTCTTTGCGACGGCCTCTGGTGCGTCGATCTGCAACGACGTTCTCGCAATGGCACTCGATGCGCGTGACACGGCGCTCGTGCGCGACGCGATCGCCGTCCTTGCTCAGACCGCGGGCGGCGCAACGCTGACGACCCCAGTTGGCCGTGCGCCAATCGTTGAAGCGTTGAGCTACGCTGATCGTCGCGTCCGCCTCGATGCAGCCTTGGCGATCGCCAACAGCGCTCCGAAGCAAAGCTTCCCAAATGACTTCTCCATCGTTCCAACGCTCGCATCTGCGATCGCTGAGACCGGAACGACGCGCGCGGCAGTCCTTGGCGGCTCGATGGATGAGCGTCAAGCGATCGGCCAACAACTCACGTCGGCAGGTTTCCAAGCTGTTGCAAGTGGCGACGGTTTCGACGCGCTCGAAGTTGATCTCGTGAAGGCCAATGGCGTCGACCTCGTCGTCGTCCGTGGCGCGATCGCAGATCTCAAGGAAGGTGTCGCACGCGTCCGCGCGAGCCGCTTCACCGGTGCGAGCCCAGTGCTTGTGATCGCGAATGCGCTCGAGGGCGCGGCTGTTGAAGGTGCGTTCCGCTCCGACGATTCGATCGTCGTGTGGACCGAAGGTGGCACCTCGGAATCCTTCCGCGACGCGGCGACCAAGTCGATCTTGCAGCGCTCGGGCAGCGTCATGGATGAGGCGGAGCAGGCGGAATACGCCGTCCGCGCCGTCGAAGCTCTCCGCGGACTCGCGTACAGCGGCAACAAGACGTTCAATGTGCTTGATGCCGAAGGCGTCTTGCTCAACGCGTTGCGTACGTCGCAGGGCGGCATGCGCGTCGCTGTCGCAGAGGTCTTGGCGATCTTGGCGACGCCAGCCGCGCTCTCGAACCTTGTCGATGCTGCAGTGACGTCGAGTGGCGACGAGCAGATCGCACTTTGCGATCTCGCGTCTGCCGCTGCTCGCACTTCTGGCGGTAAGGCCGATGACCGTCAACTCTCCGCGATTCGCGACCTCATCAAGTCGAGCGAAGGCGCGGCGGCCGACGCCGCCGGCCGCCTCTACGGATCGCTCGATGCGGGCAGCGCTCAGGCCGTTGAATTGATCACCGAGTAAGTTCGCAAGCCATCAGTGGCGGCGAACGAGCAACGTGGTTTGGCCAGCGTTGGTCGGAACACTCGAAAATGCACAATCACCCCGTCGAAAGGCGGGGTGATTTCTTTGTCGCGGCGGATTTTCTCTGGGAGACGCTTGCTCTGGGAGAGGTTGGTTCTGGGCGAGGTCTGTTCTCGACGACTCTCGCTTGGCGGTCGATGGCCGGGACGGGTGAGGCCAAGAAAGAAAGCCAAGAAAGAAAGCCAAGAGAGACAGCCAAGAAAGAAGGCCAAGAAAAAAGAATGGAGCGAGAAAAACAGCGGTCCCGCCATGAAAAGTGCGATCCCCAAGCAACAGGCAGCCTCGCGCGATGCGCGGACTGCGATCTATTCGTTCTGTTCCACCTGCGCGAGCGTTCGATCGCCAATGAGGCGAAAGCCACCCATGGGATTTGAACCCACGACCTGCGCTTTACGAAAGCGCTGCTCTACCGCTGAGCTAGGGTGGCAGGGGGCGGAGAGCATACACGAAATTTGGGTCGAGGTCGAGGAGTTTGAGTTTTGGAGCCGCGTTTGGAGACCCAAACGGGTTCTCGGCGAGAGATTTCGGCCCTCCGAGAGTTGAATTGCCGAAGTACCTCTGCGCCGAACGGAATCGGTGCCTCTTCGCAAGGACGTGTCATGGCCTCTTGGAAGTTTGGTCATTTTGTTTGCGCCGCTCGAAGTTCCGCTTCATCTGTGACCGCGGGGATGCTCGTCGCATTTTGCACGGTGTCACCATGCGCAGCTGCCGATCGGCCCACGCCTGACGCTCCCCTCAACCACGTGTCGCGCTCCGTCGCGCACCCAGTTCCGCAGCTCGAGCCTCCAGAGCGGCTCGTTCTTCGGGTGGCCGCGTCGCAGTCGCGTATTCCGCCGTGGCTGCGCCCTTCGGTCGCGGCATTGGAGATTGACAACGCGCGTTTGAAAGTCCTCGGCCGTTCCGGCGGTGGAATCCTCGAAGAACTCCCGCTCGGTCCCTTTGAGTCGGTTGCGGTACAGCTGCAACCGATGGACCCCTTTGAGGGCAATGCACGGATTGAAGTGGTGGAGGCTCGTGCGAAAGCGTTGCGCCCATCAGCCCAAGTTGCTGTGCCGACCGACGAAGGCGCTCAGGTTGACGGTGTGTATCTCTCAGGTTCGGTTCTTGACGAGACTGGCGTCGCCATCGAAGGCTCGCATGTCTTTCTCGCGCAGACAAACGCGGGAACCTTCGGCTACATCGAGCGTTCCGAAGGCGTGACGATCATTTCGAGCGGCCCCTTCGGCTCCGGTCTTCCAACGGTCTCGTACAACTTGGCCGAACTTCCGGAAGGCGCCATGTCGCCGCCGTCGTGGACGTGTTCGACGGTGGGGCTCGAGGAAACCTACGAAGCGTTTGCGGCTTCGAGCGATGGTGGACTTGCCGGCTCTCCCGAGTGCAGACAGATTCGAGTTGCGTACGACACCGACTCTGAGTTCTTGCAGCGCTTTTCCGGCTCTCAAGACGCCGCGGCAGGCTACGTCGCTACGTTGGCATCCGCCCTCACCAGCATCTTTTCGCGCGACATCAACGCGCGGCTTTCGGTGAGTTACGTGCGATTTTGGTCGGGAAATGATCCGTGGACTGCGACAACGACCACATCGCAACTGACGCAATTCAAGTCAGTCTGGGATGCCACGATGATTCCCGTGCCGCGCGATCTGGCACATCTCCTCTCCGCTCGATCGCTCGGCGGTGGCGTTGCGTATCTGCCGGGTCTTTGTACAGCGGGGCAACAGGCAGGCTCGGGCGCGGGTGCGTACGGCGTCTCCGCAAACCTTGACGGCTATTTTCCGACTCCGCTCGTCGACAACGACGCGCAGAACTGGGACATTTTCGTCGTCGCGCACGAACTTGGTCACAACTTCGGCGCGCCACACACCCATGACTACTCACCGCCAGTCGACGGCTGCGGGCTTTCGCCGCAGGATTGCGCTGCTGCTGTCGCCGATGAAGGCACGATCATGTCCTACTGCCACCTTTGCGCGGGTGGCATGACAAACATTCGACTTCGCTTTCATCCAGCGAACATCGCAACGATGCTCGCGCGCCTCGACGCCATCGCTTGCGATTACCGCGGTGCGGCGCGACCGCCTGTTGTGATCGATGATCAAACGGCGACCTTCACGGCGGTCCCAGTGCTAGTGGATGTTCTCGCCAACGACGTAGAGTTCAACTGCGAGACAGTTTCGATTCAGTCGTTCACGCCAACGACGTTTGCGGGTGGAACAGTCACGCGCATCAGTGCAGCCGAACCATTCGGACGCGATCGACTCGAGTACACCATCAGCGATCCAGCATTTGCTGGAACAGACAGTTTCACCTACGTCCTCGTGGATGGTTCTGGTCAGACCGCGCTCGGCACGGTCGATGTTGACGTACAACCACTTCGCACGCCGGAGAACCCGATCGGAGCTTCTCCTGGACTTGGGGTGCGCTACTACGCGCTCGCATCGCCACTGGCGCTTCCGGATTTCGCACTGTTGCAGCCCTACTCGACGGCAGCGGTTGCCAATCTCAACTTCGCATCTTCGAGTGGAGCCTTTGCAGACAGTGGGCGGGCGGACAATATTGGCGCTCTCTTCGAAGGTTGGATCGACGT
>JAIYCA010000357.1 GCA_027488265.1 Planctomycetaceae bacterium | reverse complement strand
GATTTCGCGCGGAAGCGATGCGTCGGCGAGGTCATTCGCTTCGAGCGCGGTTTCCGCGAGGATTTCGATGCGCGCGTTGACGTCGCCGTTCGGTCGACGCGGGACGCGCACGCCGAACTTCTCAAGCCACGCGCCGTGGCGATTCGACTGGATCTGATGGCTCGACGCGGGGCTGTCATCGCCCGACGCGTTCTTGATCGGCGCGAACTCCTCGACACGCGCGGTTTCCATCACGAGGCTCTTCGCAGCGAGCGCGAGTGCATCGAAGATAAACGCCTCGAACTTCGTTGCGTTCGGCTCCGCGGGTTCGACGGTCTTGCCTTGCGCGTCGCACCAGTAGGGAACCTTCTTCTTCGCGCGGTGGAAAGGCAGCGCGAACGTGCCGTCTTCGCCACCGGACGCGAGTCGCTCGAGAAATGCGAGCGAAATCGTGTGAATCGCGATCGAGCCCGCGTTGAAGCGAAGCTTGCCCTGCGCATCCACGGCACTCGTGAGTTCGGCGGGCATGTCGCTGTACTCAACGACGCCAGTCCGTCCGCCGACATCGCAGAAGACGCCGACTTTCTCCGCAGCGTCGCGCTTCGCAACCATCTTGCTCGACATTTCGCCCGACGAATGCGCGGGCTGCGTGTGTAGTCCGAGGAAAACGGGATCGGCGATCCGCACGAGCGGATTGTCGACTTGGAAGTAACTCATCTGTTCGATGCCGCGCGCGCGCATGTCTTCCATCGCGCCGCTCGCATGAAGTGCGCGAATCGCACCGCCGTGGCCATCGGGATTGACGGCGAGCGAGCTCGGCGTTTCGAGCATGAGTTTGCCATCGAACGTGACCGACGGCATCGTTCCTTGCGGGAACATGAACGTGTCGGCGGGATTGCGCCCGAACCAATTGTTGTCGCGGAAGAACGCCTGCGTTTCCGCGTCGTTCAACGGGCTCGTCATGATGTACCACGGGATGACGCAGCCGTAGCGTTTTTCGGCCGCGGCGATTTGCTCCGCAAAGACCCGAAAGAGTGGGCGTCCGGTGACGCAAGTCGCGGGATACGTTCCCTTCGGGCCGCGCCAGCCAAGCCGCGTGCCTTGTCCGCCCGCGACGGTGAACGCCGCGACTTTGCCTGCGCGGAGCAGTGCTTCGCCCGCAATCCGCGCATCTGTGGTGTTTCCACCGAGCGCGACGTACGGCGCAGGTTGGATCTTCATCTCCGCGTGTTGCTTGTCGGTCGCTGGCTTTGCAAGCCGCGCGACGAGCGCGAGGTCGACTTCGCCGAGTTGCGCGAGGAATGACTCGCGTGCAGATGGGGTCAGCGCATCGAGATGACGAAGAACGTGGGCTTGTCCGTGCGCCTCAAAGGCGGCACGAAGAATCGATGCGTTTTCGAGGGTGGTCATGATGCGTGCGTGGAGCGTGTGGAAGGGGACGGCGAATGGGTTGTGGAAGGAGACAGAGGCTTCGACCAGCCCTCCGGCCGGTGACGCACAATGAGTCCCGAGTGAAGATAGATGACTTGTTCGCAGGTGTTGGTGGCGTGGTCTGCGATGCGTTCGATCGACTTTGTGATCGTGAGCAGACGAAACGCGTAATCGACTGGGAGTGCGCCACTCGCGACCTGCTCCTGCGCGGTTTTCATCAGTTCCTTCTTCAACATCGCGACGGTGTCGTCGAAGAGCAAGACTTGCTGCGCGAGGGCAGCATTTCCGTCGGCGAGTGCGCGGTTTGAGTCGCGGAGCATGCCCGTGACAGAATTCGCCATCACGCGGAAGACCGGCGGGATACGCGCGGGGAGTGCAACGTCGGAGAGCACCGCTTCGGCGATGTCGACCGCGCAATCAGCGACGCGCTCGAGTTCGTTGTTGACTTTCACGATGGTGAGCACTGAGCGGATCAACTTCTCGTCCGTGACGCCCATTCCAAGGAGCGGGATCGAAGCGCGTTCGATTTCGACATCGACGCGGTCGATCTCTTCATCGAGCGCGATGACCGCGCGTGCTTTTTCGCGATCGCCGTCGAAGTAGCAGTCGACCGCGCGATGGACGATGTCGAGTACGCGGTCACCTTGGGCGTTGATCGTGGTACGAAGGTCGGCGAGTCGTTCGTTGAAGGTGTGCACGGGGGCGCGAGTATACCTCTCGCGCGTATCCTGCCCGCACGCCCACAGTTTGATGATGCTTGGATGACGGTTGGATGACGGTTGGATGACGGGCGGATGGAGGCTTCGCGATGCCGGAACTTTGCGTAAACATCGACCACGTTGCGACGGTGCGGCAAGCGCGTCGGACATACGAGCCCGATCCTGTCGAGGCTGCCTTCGAAGCGGAGGCGGGTGGTGCCGATGGCATCACGGTGCACCTCCGCGAGGATCGTCGACACATTCAAGATGCCGACCTGCCTCGGCTGCGCGCGGCGGTGCGAACGAAGTTGAACCTTGAGATGGCCGCAACCGACGAAATGGTTGGGATCGCCATCGGCTTGAAGCCGGAGTTGGCGATGTTCGTTCCGGAGCGACGCCAAGAGGTGACGACCGAAGGCGGGCTCGATGTCGAGGGGCAAGAAGCGCGGATTCGCGACGCGGTCGTGCGGCTGAAGGGCGCGGGAATTCCAGTGAGCGCCTTCATCGACGCCGATGAGCGGCAGGTCGAGGCCGCCGCGCGCGCCGGATTCGACTTCTGTGAGATTCACACAGGGCCGTACGCCCACGCCTTTCACGATCGCGGCGCGACGCATGCGCTGACGGCCGAGGAACTTGCGAAGGTCGCGCGTGCGGTTGCGCGGGTGCAGGCGCTTGGCATGCGCGCGAACGCGGGTCACGCGCTCAATCGGGCGAACGTCGGGCGGATTGCGTCGATCGCGGGTGTGCGCGAGTTGCACATCGGTCACGCGATCGTCTCGCGCGCGGTGTTTGTGGGGCTGCGTGAAGCCGTCGCGGAGATGCGGCGGGCGATCGCGGCTGGTGCCTGCGACGGACGTTGAGCGACGCGCGTCGTGTGACGGTTGAGTTTCGCGAAGAGCCTCGCGGAATGCAGCGCGCGTTACACTCCGCGCATGATCGATTTCCGTGGCTGTTACACCGCGATTGTTACGCCTTTTACGGCCGACGGCATTGCTGTCGACGAAGCGCGTCTTGCCGAGCAAATCGCTTTCCAAGCGGACGGCGGAGTGCGCGGCATCGTCGCATGCGGTACGACCGGCGAATCGCCGACACTTGAAGAGGACGAGCATCGTCTCGTGGTTGAGACCGCGATCGCGTGCGGCAAAGCGCGCGGCCTGCAAGTGATTGCGGGTGCAGGGTCGAACTCCACACGTCACGCGGTGGCGCTACAGAAACTCGCGTACGAACTCGGTGCCGATGCGGGGCTTCAAGTGAGCCCGTACTACAACAAGCCTTCGCAAGAAGGTTTGTATCGACACTTTATGACGGTTGCTGATTCGTGCCCGCTGCCGGTGATGCTCTACAACATTCCTGGCCGCTGTGGTGTTGCGATCAATCCGGACACAGTCGCGCGGTTGGCGCGGCACCCGAACATCGTGGCGATCAAGGAAGCGACTGGCTCGATGGACTCCGCGAGCGAGATTCGCCAACGCTGCGACATCACGCTGCTTTCTGGCGACGACTCCCTCACGCTTTCATTCGCCGCGTGCGGAAGCGCGGGCGTCGTGAGTGTTGTTTCGAACCTCATGCCTGCGCGTGTTCAAGCATTGTGCGACGCGTTCCTCACCAATCGCTTCGACGAGGCGCAGGAGATTCATCGCGAACTCTTCCCACTCGCGAAGGGGCTCTTGTCGCTCGACGTCAATCCGGTTCCACTCAAGGCCGCGATGAAGTTACTCGGTCGCGACACGGGCGCAGTGCGGTTGCCGCTCGCAGATGCTTCGAAGGAGTCCGTCGTGCGGATCGGCGAGATTCTCGCGAACTTCGGACTCACGAAACTTGAAGCGGTGGCCCGCGCGTGAGCACCCCCGTGAGCACCCCAACGAGCCATCCCTACGACGCGCGCACTCTCCCCTACAAGATTGCCGTGCTTTGTTACCTCTACGACGAGGAGGGACGATTGCTCCTTCTGCACCGTCGGAAGCCGCCGAACCGAGACATGTACTCTCCGATCGGCGGGAAGCTGGAAATCGCGGATGGCGAAGGGCCACACGACTGCGCGCTTCGTGAGATTCGCGAAGAGGCATCCATCTCGCTGCGCCCCGATGAGATTCGCATGATCTCGATCGTGAGTGAGCGTGCGTATCAGGGTGAGGAGCACTGGCTGATCTTCCTTTTCGAGGCGACGCGCCCGATTCGCCGCGACGAGATTCCGCATTCTGAGTTCGACGAGGGTCGACTCGAGTGGCACCGCGTCGAGGATGTCGAGAAACTTCCGATTCCCGTGACCGATCGCGAAGTCATGTGGCCGAATGTGCAGAAGCACCGCGGCGGGTTTTTCATGGTGCACATCGATTGCTCGAAGGAGCCGATTGAGCCGCGTATCCTCGAAGAATGGCCGGGTGTGCACGAGTAGCGGCGCGGGGTTTCGTACGTCGACTGACCAACCGCGATGAGCGGAAACTTCAAACGCAAGAGGAGGCAGGGATGGCGAGCGCAACAGGACGAGGCAGTGCGGGCAACGTGGTCGCTGCGATCTGTAGTTTCTTCATTCCTGGCTTGGGGCAGCTCGTGCAAGGTCGTGTGCTGGCGGCGCTCTTCTGGTTTGTGCTTGCATGGATTGTGTGGTTTGTGACATTTGGTTTGTTTGGGTGGGTTGTGCATGTCATCGCTTGCGTCGAGGCTGCGCGCTGGCGAGCGTGATCGATCGGTTCATCGGCCTGCACGCACTGCCGAGCTGCGGTTGCGGTCGCACTCGGAAAGGACCCCATATTCTCAGTCGTGGCGATGAAGTTGGGCAATCGTGGCCCAACTGCTTTGGAGCCTCGCAAGATCGGGCTACTTTGACGGTGGACATCAAGCGGTGGTCTGGGCTGTTCCGGCCGCTTCAGTCTTGATGGAACATGTATTTTGATGGGTTCGGGGCTCGTTGGGAGACGAGTCTCGGGAGGTCCGGGGAATGCTCATATTCAATCTTGGGAAAAGCGCCCAGAGGGCGGTGGTTTCTGCTGTTGTCGCTGTCGGCGGCGGGGTTCTGTCCTCCTCGACCCACGCCGGCTATGTCGCCACGTTTCAAGCGTACGGCTCAGGGCAGTACGCGAGCTGCGGATATCGCGCGGCTGAGACGTGGGACTCGACAAGCGCCCTCAACTACTACTCCATCCGCGCCTTCCAGCACGAGTTTTCAAGCAGTTCCGGCGATGTCCGTCGAACATGGTGTGCCGAGATTTATCAGAGCGTGACCGTTGGGGCGACGTATGACTTCGCTGAGGTGGTGCTCGAGGCGGTGCCGACGGCACCACCGGGTGCGATGGGATTCGAGCGAGCCACGCTCGTGCGTGATCTGATGGCGCGGTGGATCGACCCGCAAACGCACTTGGTTGTTGGCGATGCCGCGAACCGCGCAGCGATCTCCGCAGCGTTTCAACTCGCAATCTGGGAGATCACGCATGAGAACTTCGCGGCGACCGACGCTTCCGGCATGGTCAGCCAGATGTCCCTTGCGACTGGAGCATTCCGTTCGAGCCCTGGTGATGCGGTGATCGGGTGGTACGCCGCGATGCGTGATTCGCTTGGAGTTGGAGGGTTCCAGTTCGCCGCTGCAGCCGGTCTCGCGGAGCCACAAGTTCAGGATCAGATCTACCTGATTCCTGGCCCCAGTGCGTTGGCGATGATGATTCTGCTCGGTGGTGCCTCGAGACGGCGACGACGTTGATTTGAACGGCGTCTTCCCTCGCGATGGGAGGAAATCGTTGATCCAGCGCCTTTTGGTCGGGCTCTCTTTGTCCAAATCGTGACGCGTAGGCTTCGATTGCGCGGTACCCGCGTCGATCGCGACCTGCGGGCCATCGCGTACCCTCTCGCCAATGTCCGTCGAACTCTCTCCGCCCGATCTTCCGAACTATCCGATCTCGCGTTCTGTCGAAGAGATTGCGCGCACGTGGACGGTAGACCCGCGTATTCCTGCGACCGTCCCAGGCTTCGATGCGCCATTTTTTCAAGCGGGGTTGGCTGGATACTCGGACGGCGCGATGCGTCTCGTTGCTCGCCGACACGGTGCACCCTTTTGCGTGACGGAAGCCCTTCTCGATCGAACCTTGATCAACGGAGGAAAGGGGCGTCGCAAGGAGGATCCGGATCTTCTCGCGACCGAGTGTGGAATGGGTGAGATTGAGGACAACATTGCCGCCGGTCTCGACGATCACCCAATCGCAGGTCAAGTCATGGGGACGCATCCCGATGAAATGGCGCGCGCGAGTGAGATCTTGGTCTCGATGAACTACGACGTCATCGATGTGAATCTCGCGTGTCCCGTCAAGAAGATCAAGAAATCGAATCGAGGTGGGCATTTCTTGGCCTATCCCGATGATGCCATTGAGATTCTGAAAGCCGTTCGTGCGGTGGTTCCGACGTCGATTCCATGCACCGTGAAGCTGCGTCGTGCCTACGACGACACACCAGCGATGGCAGAGCGGTTCGAGCAGATCTTTGCGGCGTGTTACGAGTTGGGTTACGCGTGGGCCGTTGTGCACTGCAGAACGGTGGAACAGAAGTATCTCGGCCCGGGCAAATGGGAGTTCTTGCGTGATCTCGTTGCGCGCTATCCCGATCGCGTGATCTTTGGATCTGGCGACATTTGGACGGTCGACGACATCTTTCGCATGCACGAGTACACCGGCGTCCACGGCGTTTCGGTGGCGCGCGGCTGTATCGGAAATCCTTGGATTTTCCGACAAGCACGCGCACTGATGCGCGGTGAACCTGCGCTTGCGCCCACGCTCGTGGAGCAACGGGCCGCGCTTGAGAGCCACTTCGAACTCGCCATGCAGTTGCATGGCGAGGCCGCGGGTGGGCGACGCATGCGAAAGTTTGGCATTAAGTTTGCGTCGCACCATCCCCGCGGAGATGAAGTCAAACGTGACTTTATCGATTGTGAAACCGTCGCGGACTGGAAGAAGACGCTTACGAAGTGGTACTCCTGATCGGATCAGATTGGCGTGGGCAGCGGTTGCCGCACGATTCGCGGTGCTAGAGCGCTCATTGTTCAATGCGATGCAACGTGACCCCTGGCGACGGTGCATGTGATTCCTCCTCCACGTAGAGGTGTCCCGCTGCGACGACGGGTGTCGCGTTCGCGCGCGATTTAAGTACAGCGCACGTGTTTCCGAACAGGGCGGATGGCCATCGACTTGGGCCGATGAGATGCATCGGCGGTTCGAGTTCTCCATGCCATGCGGCCCACGGCAACTGGTAGACGAAGACCCGTCCGGCATCCTCGATAGGCATGGAGCTCTCCGTGTCGCGTTGCCAGAAGCGTGTTCGCTCAGTCGCGTCTTCGGCCGTGCCTCCGCGTGTGGCATCGAGCTCGAGATCGCCATCGAATCCAGGCGCCCCGATCGCCATGATTCCCGCGCCAAGCGTCACGGCTTGGCCGAAACTTGCGCCGCTCTCGAGGATTGGTGGTTCGATTCGGATCGGTCGCTCTTCACGCGTCGAGAGGTCGAAGAGGTACGCACAGCCAGTTCGAGCAGGAAACTCAGGATCGACTGAATCAAGTGATTCAGCGCCAGGTGCCCCTACGAGCAGCCGATCTCCGTCGAGAGCGAGCGCCGAACCGAACCACATGGAACGGTTGGGATCCGGAGCGGTCAACGTTGCGACATAGAGCGGTTGCCCATTCGAGAGTTGATAGAGGAAAACCGCGCCTGCGGATTCAAACGCGGCATGGTGCGCCCCATTGAACTTCGCATGGACCTCGGCGTTCGCGACGGATTCGGAACTGCGTGACAGATCAATGCCCGGTGCGCCAATCGCGAGCCAGCGCGCGTTCATTGCGAGGGCACGGCCAAACCAACTACTCATTTGCGGAAGGGGGCATGGGATCGTGGCGATCGAGCGCCATTGTGCGTGCGATGCCAGTTTCGAATCAGATTCTCTCGATGGGTTGGTTGTTGAGGCCGCGCGAGCATGTGAGGGCGCGTTCAAGTTTGAGGCGAGACGCACGTTGTCGATCGAGGATTCGCGGTGGGGAGCACTTCCGCGGCTCATGTCTGTTGGCACACGAGGTTGCGATGATGGAGGCACTCGACGGAAAACCTCGACCGACCCCGCGTCAAAGAAATCGCCAGCGTCGAACCGAGGAGCACCGACGGCAGCGACGGTTGGATCACCGACTGCGAGTGCGATGGCCGCACCGAATTCCGCTCCCTCTTGCGGCTCGGCGCTCAGGAGGATGGCCTCCTGCGACCAGACGCCAGAGTCTGTCTCGCCTCGTGCCTGTGTCGACGCTGAAGCACGCATGGATGGCGCGCGGAAATGCACTTCAACACGTCCGGCAGCTATCCCATCGACCTCCGCAGCGTCAGAGCCGATCAGAAGAAGGGGTGTTGGGCCTTCAGCGGTGCGAACACGCCCCAGCGCGAGAGCCGCGCCGAAATGGTCGAATCCAAGAGACGATTGAAATCGTTGCGTGCGAACGATGGATCCGCAGGGGGCACTCGCCACGCGCTGCGATTCGGAGGCGCTCGGTGCGTCGCCGAGCAGCAATTCGACAAACGTGACTTCACCGCGATCCCCGGCTGTGTCTCCAGAGGTTGGCGAACCGATCGCAAGCCATGACCCCGTACTGACAACAACTTCACCCATGCGAAGTACCAAGGGGTCGGGGGGTTCGAGGAGTCGACACGGCGGTTGAGCGTTGTTGCCGACGTCGGACATTGACGGTGTGGGTGTTGAAGTTCGTGGCGTAGCGAACGGGCGGGCGTTCGGAGCCTCGATAAAGGCCTTCGCGAGAACCTCGCGGTGCACACTTGCCCACGGCTCATTCGCTGCGTTCGCGCTGGTAGACACGAACATCGCGCCAACGACGGCGCAGAGGGCAAAAAGCGTGACAAGCGCAGCGACGGCACGTCGCATACGAGATGCAAGTCTCTGCGCCGAAGTTGCACGAGCCTGAGGCTCGCTCCGGCAATACGGTTCACTTCGCACAGAAGGACGGACGGCTGGCGTCCGCGAGCGATCATGCGACTGATCGCTTCCCTGTCCACGCAAACCGCGGCGTCCGCGACCGCTCAATGCGCTTGCCTTCCCCGAAGCCTGATCCCAACAACGTCCCTCATGGACGCGAAGTGTCGCCAGCATCTTTTCCTCCAATCTAGGTGTGCATTGCGGCACCACGCGTAGCCTGCGCGGCGCGCTCAAGTTTGAGCGACGATGAACCTATCTCGACGAATGCCGCGACTCGCGAAGTGTGGCACTTTTTCCAGGCACAAAAAATCCGCAAAGATTTTTGGTAACACTCGCGACATGGCGACTTCCTCAACCTCGTTGCATTCTGGCCGTCACGACTACACCGATGGAGCGCAAACGCTTCGTGGCTACATCGCAGCGCCTTCAGGCGAGTGGAAGGGGCCGCGTCCGGTTGTGCTTGTCGCGCACGCGTGGCAGGGGCAATGTGAGTTCGCACGCGAGAAGGCGCACATGCTTGCGGACCTCGGCTACGTCGGATTTGCGCTTGATGTCTACGGTGATGGTCGCCTTGGGTCGAGTCCGGAGGAGAACTCAGCGTTGATGACTCCGTGGATCCAGGACCGCGCAGCGTTGCGACGTCGGTTGCTGGCGGCTGTCACGGCCGCACGTGCACTTCCCGGCGTTGATGCGGAGCGTGTTGGTGTGATCGGCTTCTGCTTTGGGGGCCTTTGTGCGTTTGATCTTGCGCGTGCGAACGCGCCCGGTCTGCGTGCCGCGATTGGGTTCCACGGCCTCTTCATGCCGCCAAATCTCGGTGCGCAAGATGCGATTCATGCGAAGGTGCTCGCGCTGCATGGTTACGACGACCCGATGGCGAAGCCGGATGCGATGGTCGGATTCGCCGACGAGATGACGCGCGCACGCGCGGATTGGCAGGTCGTGGCGTACGGTGCCACGGGTCACGCGTTCACGAATCCGCACGCGCACGACCACGCCAATGGGCTCTTCTACCGTGAGATCATCGCGAATCGCGCGTTCGGTGCGATGCGTGCGCTGCTCGCCGAAGCGCTTGTGTAACGGCCGATCGGCGGCGCTCAACAGTCGTGCGCCGATTCTCGCGCCCGCGGAAGAGCACTCGGAACAACGTACGGATGAACGCGCAGCCGAACGCGCAGATCAGCGCGTCGAGGCCCGCCAACTGTGCAAAACGCGCCTCGAAACTCGTGGAACAGCGCGGTCCGCACTTCCTCGTCTGAGGAATTGCGGCCATACTGAACGTATGTCGCTCCGCAGTCCTATGCCGAAGACGAATGCCACGCGAAAGACTGTGCGAGCCCGCGCAATCGCGCTGCTTGCGCTGACCGCTCCAATCATCGGCGCAAACTTCGGCGCAAGCTTCGGCGGCGATCTCGCGGTGGCGGCCGCGGGCGCGCGTGGTCTCGAGAGTGCACCGAGCGCCGCCTCGCTTGCATCTGCGCGCACTCCGGTTCCCGCGCCGCACGTCTTGCCTGATTTCGACCGCGACATTCGTCCGATTCTCGCCGCGAAGTGTTTCGCCTGTCACGGGCCGGATGCGGAGTCGCGCAAGGCGGGTCTGCGGCTCGACACCTTCGAGGGCGCGATTTCGGCACTCGAAAATGGAGTGCGCGCTGTTACGCCAGGCTCGCTAGAAACGAGCACGCTTCTTGCGCGCGTTGCCTCGACGGATCTCGACGATCGCATGCCGCCCGAAGGCCACGATGCGCTGACCGCGACTGAGATTGCACTGCTCCGCGCGTGGATCTCGTCGGGTGCGGAGTACACCGCGCCGTGGGCATTTCGGCCGCTCGCTGATGCAGCGATTCCTGCGGTCGCCGAGGAATCGTGGGCGAAGTCCGACATCGATCGATTTGTCCTCGCGACCCGCGAGCGCGCGGGGCTTGCCGCCCCGACCGAAGACGCTTCTCCGACGAATCTCCTTCGTCGCGCGAGTTTCGATCTGGTCGGCCTACCTCCAACCGAGGAAGAGCTACGCGCGTTTCTCGCCGACCCAAGCGAAGCACAGTTTGCAGCATTCGTTGATCGCAAACTTGCGAGCCCTGCGTTCGGCGAGCGATGGGGTCGGCATTGGCTCGATCTCGCGCGTTACGCCGAGACGCTCGCGCATGAGTTTGACTATGAGATTCCACATGCGTGGCGCTATCGCGATTACGTGATCGAAGCACTCAACGCGGATGTTCCGCTGGGTCGTTTCGTGGCGGAACAAGTTGCTGGCGACATGCTGGAGCCGCGCGCAGGGCTTGGGTTACCAAACGTCGCACCGATCGCGACGCTTTGGTGGTTCTTGGGTCCTGCCACGCATGCGCCAGTCGACGTGCGCGTCGATGAAGCTGATCGCATCGCGGGATCAATCGACGTTGCGGGACGTTCATTCTTCTCGCTCTCGATCGCGTGTGCGCGTTGTCACGACCACAAGTTTGATCCGGTTCCTGCGAGCGACTTCTTTGCGCTGGCGGGCGTCGCCCGGAACACGCGTCGCGTCGAGGCGTTTCTTCCGACCAATCCGCAAACAAACATGCTTGCGGAAGCTGCATGTCGCGCGCTCGAAGACGCGGCGCAGTCAGCGAAACTCGCGGACCAGCCTGTGGCCATCGCGCAGCGCGACACGCAGGCAGCAGATGCTGCGATCGTGATCGATCACGCGCGTGGCCTTGGTCGCGCTGGCGACGGACATTGGGCAGTTTCTGGTCCCGCGTTCGTGGGTTCAGGCTCCGCCCTCGCGCTCGCACGCGACAACACGCTTCGAGTCGCTGAACGGGGCTCGATCGATAGTGCACGCATCGACGCTCGACTCGTGGGAAGTGCACGTTCGCCCGCATTTTCGCTCGAGAAAAAGTTCGTCCACGTTCGCATGCGCGGCGGTGGCGTG
>JAIYCA010000139.1 GCA_027488265.1 Planctomycetaceae bacterium | reverse complement strand
CTCGCTCTGGCCGGCTCCCCTCGGAGTGAATCCCAACTTGAAAGCGTCGGGGGCCGAGATGAGTCGTGATTTGAGCGCTCGTGTTTGAGCGCTCGCTCTGGCGTGAATCGCGCCACAGGTCGCCGCCGCAGCGGCGACCGCGAGAGTCACGACACTCACTCACACCCAACGGCTGCGCACGGGCACGCTCGCAGGCCAGCGCCGGCGCCACACCACAAACACCATCAGTGCACCCAACATGCCGAGCGAGAATCCTGCGCAAACGTCGCTCACATAATGCGCTTGGACGAAGACCCGCGTCGAGATCCCGCACGCGCCGAGCGCGAGAAAGAGCCATCCAAATCGAGGGAAAAGCAACGCGAACATCATCGCGAGCGCGCCGAACGTCGTCGCATGTCCGCTTGGGAAACTGTTCACATCATGTCCGTAGCTGAACGGCGTGAAGCCGAAGAA
Organism: Planctomycetaceae bacterium; assembly: GCA_027488265.1. Taxonomy (GTDB): domain Bacteria; phylum Planctomycetota; class Phycisphaerae; order Phycisphaerales; family SM1A02; genus QWPT01. The sequence goes on along the minus strand of JAIYCA010000139.1, from coordinate 3,512 downwards.
GCCCGCCTCAAACAATCGTTCCGGCCGCGACTTTCCGAAGATCAACTTCAAAATGTTTCCCGCGAGGCCGCTGCCCGCGACCGCGACAAAGAACGCAAACGCCCAGCGTGCTGCGTTGTGCCACTTCGCGAGCGCGAATCCCCCGAACAAAACCGCACTTCCGATCAGCCACCATGTGCTTTCACCCACTTCGGTCGCTGCTTGGATCGCCGCGGATTTGTGGAGACTCTGCGCACGAGCCCAGTGGGCGACACGCTCGTCGATGAGAAAGTGTGCAGGAAGTACCAGCGCGAGCGGTGCCAACGCCACAACCCAGTGCGTGCGCGTGAGGACAACCGAGCCATCCACCGAAGCGTGATTCGTGTCAGCCACGCGACGCCCTCCTCATTCGGAATGCGAAGACGATCATCGTCCACGCGGCAAATGCGAGCACGATGACGACTGGTGTCGACCCAGTCCACCCACGTCCCTCAGCAATGCGAAGTGCAAGCAGCGAAACCATCGCCACAAGCGCGCCACAACCGATCGACGGAAGCAGCGTTCGGATCACATCGCCGGTCGTTGCTCCAACCATCCGAAGCGCGAAAAGCAGCGAAGCCACCGCGCAAACGCCATGTGCGACGGCGAACGCCGCGGAGAATCCAACGGCTCCCCAACGCGCGGTCGCGGGCACTCCAACCGCGATCATCGCCGCAAGCCGAATCAGCATGGCAACGCGATCGAGATCTGGGCGGCCAACGCCCCAGAAGAGCGCCCCACACGAACTCGCGATGACGGAGAACCAACTCGCGACGGCGAGCAGCGCGACCAGTCCGGTTGGCCCGGCGTACTCAGAGCCGTAGACCACTGCCGGAACTCGTCCGTCGAGCACCGCAACGGCAGCCACCGCAGGTGCAACCAAGAGCGCAACGCCGGAGACCGCGAGCAGCCACACGCGACGAAGCCGCTCGCGATCTTCGCGAATTTGCGCGTATGCCGGCGCGAGCACCGTGCCGAAAACGGGCAGTGCGATTTCGCTCGGTAACGAGGTCAACCGTTGCGCAAGCGTGAACACACCAAGTGTCGCAAGATCGGCCGCACGACCAATCACAAAGGCCGGCATCTGCACAAACAGCGCGATGAGAAACGGAATTCCAGCAGCGCGCGCGGCGAAGGCGCGGAGTTCGAGCGAGGCCTCCACGTCGTACGCAAGACTGATCCGTCTTGGCACCAGGAGCCATCCAGTGATCGTTGAGGCGATCGATGACGCCAACGTGCCAATCGCAAGTGCCAGCGCACCGAATCCCATCCTCGCACCCAAGATCGAAACGAAAATCTGTACAAGACCTGCAGCGAGCAGGGAAATCGAAAGCGGCGCGAGACGCAGTTCTTTCCGCTCGCTATGGACCCACGGATTTGCCAGTCCCGCAAAGAGTGAACTCGCCGCAACAATGCGAACAAGCGTGGTCAAATCATCGCGCTCGAAGTACCAATCGATCAACGGCGCTGCGAGAAAGATGCCAAGCGAAAGAAGAAATCCCCGCACCGCGGTGATTCGCAACGCCGCACCCAAGAAGCGCGGATCGCCACTGCGCGTACTTTGCGCGATTGCTTGATCGACGCCGACGTATGTCAGCGCCTCGACCATGCCCGCAACGGCCATGACGGCGGCAAGCGCACCAAAGTCACTCGGCGCAAGCATGCGCGCGAGCACCACGCTCGCAACGAATCGAAGGCCTCGATCGGAGAGCCGTGCCGCGAATTGCCACGTGGCCGCACGAGTCGTCTTCGCACGCAGGCTCATGCGATCCACGCGCTCGCGCTGCGGCATTCGAAGAATCGTTGTCTCAAACTCATCCTCATCGCAGGAGAGTCTAACCGCGAGGCATGCGGTTGTTACTTGGCTACTCCGCCGCCTTCATCGCGACGCGCGCGCAACTGCTCCTCCACGAGACGCAGTAGTCGGTTCGTCTCAGCGCGCCCCGTCTCGACGTCGTTCGAAAGCCTCGAGACCAACTGTTCCAACTGTTCGATCCGCGCGGACGCAGGGGCCTGTTGAGCACCCTCGCCTGCGGGTGCGGTTCCAGATACGGCCGCGAGCGACGGATCAAGCGAACGATCAGGCGATCGCACGGGAAATTCCGAGGCGGCTCTCTCCATCGATGGAGAGCGCGCAGCGCTCATCCCATCCGCTGCAAGCTCCTCCGCTGCGAACTCATCGAAATCGATGCTCTGTGCGCGGCGCGCGTACCGCGCCTTCCGGGGCTGTTGAGAAAGACTGAGCAGCCGTGCGAGAATGAGTTCCTCGCGTGTGCGTTCGCCCGTCGAAGGCTCCAAATCCGATTTCGTTGCGATCAAACGCTTGGCGGCATCCGGTTCGTCGCGCTTGCGACGCGGCGATCGCTGCACAAGCTCCGCGCGGTCTTCAGCAAGGTCGCCGACTGCCTTCTGCGCGAGCCAACCAGCCCATCGCGCGAGCTCAAATCGATAGAGGCGCGGCGGGCGTCCCCGTTGTTCAACTTCGTGTGATTCACCCGCATCCACAAGGACCCCGCACTCCATGAGATCCGAGAGGCGCCGACGAAAGTTACTTGAACTCTCAACCTCTCGACCCGCCGCCACAGCAATCTGCGAGACCGCGAAACGCAGTTGATCGATCGTGAAGAGTTCGGGGAGCATCGAGGCAATCAGCGGGCGCTCGAGTGGACGCGACTCACGCTCGATCACCTCTGCAGAAAGCGCTCGCAAGCGCGTTGCGTCGCCGACGAGTTGATGGACCATTGGATCCGCGGCGAGTGCCTGCCGAAACGCGCGGTTCGCCTCCGCAACCAAACTCGGATCGCGAAGCTCCCTCGACAATCGCTCCAATGCACCCGCGTTCGGCCTGGCATGCGCGAGGAGAGTTTCAAGCGCGTGCCGCGGAACAGATCCCGTCGCCCACAGCGGAATCACCACACGGTCAAGACTGAACATGCGCGGAATGAGCGCGCGAATGCTCGTGATATTCGTGCCCTCCGGAAGTTCAGCGAGCGTCGCTCGGCGAATCACCCGCGCGAATTCTGGTTCGGAGTCGGGCACCGCGCGCTCGATCGCATCACGATCGCCTCCACGCTCTCCGCGCCCCGCAAGACCCGCATGCAGCATCAAGTCCTGCACGCGAATCCTCACACCGCCGACCGTGACGATGTCACCCTCTGGCGTCAGCAGAAAGATGACCAACGCCGCGTGAAGTTGAGAGGTGGGTAAGCCCATCGAGTTGAAACAAACGAATTGGCAGAAGCGAGCTGGCAGAGTGGCGTTGTGGAGCAGACGAGAGGCCAAACGCGGTGGGACAGGAGCAGCACGCCTCGTCGCACCGCCCACGGCGGCCGAGTATCGCGATTGCGACGTGCAACGCGGGCGAGTTCCGAAGCCTAGCCCACTTTTTCTCAGATTCCACCCGAAACGCTTGACTTCTTCTCTTCGATGAATAAAGGGGCGTCTTCACGGCGGCGCTCAGGCGGTGAATCACTTCCCGAGCCAACCCCAAGGCT
>JAIYCA010000100.1 GCA_027488265.1 Planctomycetaceae bacterium | reverse complement strand
TGGTCATCGGTCGCTGCGGCGGTATCGATGTGTTCATGAACCGTCCGCCGGTTTCGCTCTCCTTCTCGTACCCATCCGGTCGCCCGACGACCTTCAACCCTGACACCATCGCGTCTTTCCCAGTGAACATCACGATTCAAGGCGGTGGTTCAGTCGTCGCAGGTACCGCGAATTTGAACGTCTCGGTGAATGGCGGCGCGAATTACACCGCGTATCCGTTGTCGTCGACGGGTGCGAACACGTACCTCGCGACCTTCCCCGACCTCAACTGTGGAGATGACCTGCGCTACTACGTCAGCGCGACGCTCTCGAACGGCGGACCACCCTTCGATCCGGCAACGGCTCCCACGCTCTACTTCAACGGACCGATCCAAACTGGCTCCACCACCGTGGTTGCTGAGAGCTTCGAAGGCAAGGTCAGCGGTTGGACTGCAACTGCGGACGCATCTGCCACCGCTGGCGCGTGGGCGCTCGGCGTTCCCGTCGGCACCGCGAACGCCGGCGTACCAGCTGCACCGTCGGCCGACGCAACTGCGGGCTCGGGCACCAAGTGCTACGTGACGGCGATCGGCGCCGCTGGTGGCGTGGCATCGTCGCAAGACCTCGATGGTGGCCCAGTCACCCTGACCTCGCCCGCGTACGACCTCTCCGCTTTCAGCGGCGCGCAAGTCTCGATGGCCGTGTGGTACTACTGCGACGACACAACGACGACTCCGACGCAGGCTGATCGCCTCCGCATCGAAGTCTCGAACGGCGGCGCGTGGGTGCTCATGGAAGAAATCAGTGCGAACCTCCAGTGGGCGGTCAAGACGTACAACATCGCTTCCTACGTGCCGCTGACCGGCACCGTGAGCGTTCGCATGATCGCGACCGACAATCCGAACAACTCGGTGACCGAAGCTGGTCTCGACGAGTTCTCGATCTCGGTCACCGAGTGCGTTTCCGCCCCTGCGTGCCCCGCCGACCTCAACGGCGACGGCGCGATCGACGCGGCCGACTTGGCGACACTTCTCAGTTCATGGGGTAGCCCGAAGAACGACCTCGACGGTGACGGCGTTGTTGCTGCAAGCGACCTCGCAACCATGTTGAGCTCGTGGGGTGTATGCCAGTAAGGGGCGCATGCCAGTAAGGGTGCATGCCAGTAAGGGGTGTATGCCCGTAAGGGGTGTATGCCCGTAAGAGTGAACTGAGCCTATTGGCTCGGCTTGCCTCTCCAGCGCGAGAAACATCCAATGCGCAAACTTCAGGGACTGCCTTCGGGCAGTCCTTGTTTGCTTGAAGTGCCCACGTGCGCGCCGACACGGCATGGAAGTTCAACGACGTGTGTTGTCTTGCGAGCGGTCACGCTCGATATCGGGTCGTCGGTGGGCCCATCGTTTCGCTACGATCCGCGCCCCGTGGCCGATCTACGCACCAGCCTCGCAGGCATCGAACTCGCAAACCCAGTCGTGCTCGCGGCAGGGACGTGCGGGTATGTGCGTGAGATGGCGGACGCGATTCGTCTTGATCGCATTGGTGCGATCACCACCAAGTCGATCACCGCCGAGCCCCGCGAAGGCAACGCTCCATGGCGCATCATCGATAGCCCTGCGGGAATGCTGAACGCGATCGGCCTCGCGAATGTCGGCCTCGATCGCTTCATCGCAGAGAAGTTGCCGACCGCGCGCGCGCTTCCGTGCCGACTCTTTGGTTCCGTCGCGGGGCACTCAACCGCGGAGTATGTCGCAGTGGCGAGCGCGTTTGACGCAGCACCCGACCTCGCTGCGGTCGAACTCAACGTGAGTTGCCCAAACACCTCAGACGGCTTGCAGTTTGGCGAACATCCGCAAGCGCTGCGCGCGCTGATGGCGGAAGTGAAACCCTGCGTGCAACGCAAACCGCTCTTCGTCAAACTCTCGCCGAACGTCGGCGACATCGTCGCGATGGCACGTGCGGCCATCGACGGCGGCGCACAAGCGTTGGTCGTTGCCAACACGTTCAGCGCGATGGCGATCGATGTTGAGTCGCGCGCCTTCCGACTTTCGCGCGGTCGCGGCGGACTGTCCGGCCCCGGCATTCACCCGATCGTGGTTCGCATGGTGCACGACGTCTATCGATCGGTCGCGCGCGAAGCGAACGTCCCTGTGATCGCGCTGGGTGGCTGCTCGAATTGGCGCGATGCCGCGGAGTTCATCTTGGCAGGCGCGACGGCTGTCGCGATGGGTACCGCACTCTTCATCGATCCTCGTTCGCCCGTTCGTGTGGTCGACGGACTCGACGCGTGGGTGAGCCGTCAAGGTTGCCGCTCGGTCGGCGAACTCATCGGCATGGCGGGAGCCTGAGATGCGACGACGCGAGCGCGAGCGCTTCGATGCCTTGTTCGAAGAGGTTCTCGCGAACCTTCCCGAGCCCGTGCAGCAGATGCTTGAAGAGTGCCCGATCATCTTGGAGGATCGTCCCTCGCCTGAGATCCTCACGGAATTAGGCATCGATGAAGAAGAACTCCTTTGTGGACTTCACTCGGGCATTCCGCTCACCGAGCGTTCGGTCGAGCGCCCTGAGCACTCTGAAGTGATCCATGTCTTTCGCGAAGGCGTCGTCGACATGGCCGGCGGCTGGGAGGAAGGCGAAGACGAAGAAGGCGCGTTTGGCGGCGAGGCACGGATTCGCGAAGAGATTCGGATCACTGTGCTGCATGAGATCGGCCACCATTTCGGCCTCGATGAGGACGATCTCGACCGACTCGGCTACGCGTGAGGGGCGCGCGGAGCGCTCGTCATGCAGGAACCAGAATTCCGCCGCGCGATTCGTGCGCAACTGCGAAACGACTCCATCGCCTACACTCCGCCCCTTCGCCGCGCTGGGTTGAACCAATCGAGCTGAAAATGGAGTCCCGATGAACGCTGACCGCATTGCACAGTTTGAGAAGATGGCTTCGGCCGACCCAACCAACGAGATGGCGCACTTCAGCCTCGGCAATGCGTACCTGCAGACGGGCCGCTTCGCGGAAAGCGCCACGAGTTTCGAACGTTGCGTCGCCGTGAATGCGGAGATGAGCAAGGCGTATCAACTCGGCGGCGAAGCGATGATCAAGGCCGGCTGGGAAGACAAAGCTGTCGTGTTCCTTGAGAAGGGTTTCCATGTCGCAGCATCGAAGGGCGATCGCCTACCGCAGCAAGCGATCGCGAAGTTGCTCGAATCGATCGGTCGCCACGCGCCGTTGCTCGCAGAAGAGGCGGAAACGGCTGATCGCCTCCGCGACGCGGGGGCGTTCGTCTGTCGACGCACGGGGCGCCCAGGAACGAAACTCCCATCGCCGCCGATTCGTGGATCGGTGGGCGCGTGGATCGGCGAGAACATCGCGGCCGAGACGTGGCGTCAGTGGATTGGCCAAGGCACCAAGGTCATCAACGAACTCCGACTCGATTTCACGCGCGACCGCGATCAAGAGATCTACGACCAGCACATGCGTGAGTACCTCGGGATCGACGAAGAGGTCTTGAAGGAAATCGCTGCGGGGTCCGCTGTTTCAAAGGCGTGAGTTCCGCGCACGGCGCGGCAGGCGCAGCGTGTCCCTCCACACGCGCGGCGGTCAGCACACGCGCGGCGGTCAGCACACGCGCGGCGGTCAGCACACGCGCGGCGAAATCACACCCGCACTTGCCGTTGATAGCTCCACCACTCGAGGAGCACGATCACGAGTCCAACCGAGAGCACCCACGGCCAGAGCGCGCCGCGGCGACTGTCGCCGACGGAAACGCCCTGTACGGTTTGCGTGCCAATCGCGAGTTCACTGCGCGGCGCAATGCGCGCTTCGTCGGCGTTCGCGATGTTCACAGCGACCAAGCGCATTTCCACGCCCTCGCCACTCGCGGGCGTAAAGCGAATGCGATGCAGGCCCGCAAGTTGGACAGGCCCCCACGTCAATTGTCCGTCTGGATCGATGGTGCAGGTGAACTTGCGCCCGTCGGGCGTTTCAACCTCTCCATTGCGTGCACCTGCGGGGAGTCGCATCGAAATCGCTTCACCGGGCGTCAATGCGCGGCCGGTCAATGACTCACCCGCGCGGCCGAGGTGTTCTACAGCGTTCGCGACGAAGTTCACGAACGAGCGCTGGAACGGCCAATTCGAATCGAGCGGATCGAATGCGAGATAGACGAGATGCAGATCGCTTCGATCGAGCGTGAGAATCATCGGGCCTTCCGCGCACTCGGCGACGACCTCAAAGTTCTTCGAGGCTTGCACCGCCACGAGTTTCGAAACGAAGAGCTCGTCGATCGATGCCGCGCGAAAGAGCGGATGTTCTTCGCGCGCGATGCGCGGGTACACGCCTTCGTGCGAGCCGAATTGCGTGAGCCCGTCGATCGGCGGCACGGCACCAACCGCGAGATACGAACCAGGCGGGAGCGCTGCGGGCGCGACTCCATCGAAGACAACGACGTCGTATCCACTCGGCTTCAACTGCGCCGTCGCAGCTTCAAACTCGCCGAGGGTCATCGTGGCGAAACGCTCGACCGGAAGTGCCTCAAGCACGGTACGAAGGAGAAACGCATCGCCGTTCGACACAAGCAGCACCGACAACTTCTTGGCAGGCGGCACCACAACGAGCGCAGCGTCGTCGTCGCGCAACGCGTCATCTTCGACAATCGCGACTTCGATCGACGCGTTGTTTGGTTGTTCCACAGGGCGGAAAACCACTTGCGCGCGGCCTGGAACCCACTGTCCGTCGCGCTCGGCGGCGGCAGGAATCGTGATCTTCTCTGGCGTCACAGCGCGCACGGTGCCGTCAATCGCCATCTGCACCGTGACCGACGCAGCTTCCGTGCGCGGATTCACAAGCGCCGCGAAGACTTGAATCCGATTCTGTTGTTCAGGCGGACGATCCGCACTCACCGCGACGACCGCGAGGTTGCGATCGGCCGTGCCCACACGGTGATAGACGATGCCTTCACCTTCGCGCAATGCGAGTGTCGCGAGATCCGAAACGCGTCCGTCTGAGTACAACTCGATTGTCGGGAGTTCGCCCACGGGAAGTTCGTTCTTCTCGCCACGCGCATCTGCGACGTTGAGATTCGACGTGAAGGCGCGCGAAAGCTCGAGCGCCTCCGAAAGGACCGTCGCTTCATCGGTCGGCGTGATGGCATCGATCGCGGATTCGAGTGTCGAAATGTTGTCGGTGAAGGGCGAACGAATCTCGGCGCGCGAACCGAACGCGACGATCATCACTTCCGATGCGCGCTTGCTGAACCAGCCGCCACCGAGGAGTGCGCGCACACGCGTTTTCGCTGCTTCTTTCGCAAGCGCCAGTCGCGCGATCGGCGGGTCGATCGTTGTTCCGTCTTCCTCCGCTGTCTCCATCGCATTCATGCTCGCCGATCGATCGATCAAGAGTACGTGTCGACCACCGCTCGCGCCGAGCCCCTCGGCTTCCGGCTGCGCGAGCGCGACGGCGATCAAGACGATCGCGAGAATCTGTAAGAGCAAGAGCCAGCTGAAGCGAATCCGTTGAAACGGCGTGTTTGCGCGCAGATCGGCAAGCGATCGCGACCAGAGGAGCGTGCTCGAAATGACGCGACGCTTGCGACGCAACTTGAGGAACCACAACGCAACAAGCGGCGCAAGAATCGATGCGCCGAGAATCGCGCCAGCGAGCGGCGTCACCCATGTGAGCGCGAGAATCTGCGGCATCGAGAGAATCTGCGGCATCGAGAGTATCTGCGTCAGGGCACTCATCGCAGGAGCCCTCGTCGACGCAGGTACTCAAGCATGAGCGTTTCAACAGGCGTCGAACTTTCGACCACGAGATGCACGATGTCACGACGCGTGCAATACGCGCGAATCGCGCCACACAAACGGTCGAGGCGTTCGCGATAGAGCCGAATCAATTCGGGCGTCACCGTGACTTCGGTTTCCACGCCCGTTTCAGCGTCGACAAGCAAGAGATCGCCGTGGATACCGCCTTCGCGCGAGGGATCGACGACTTGCGGCGCGAGCACTTGCAACGCGAAGAGATCAAACCCGCGCCCCGCGACCATGCCGAGCCCCTTCTCAAATCCCTCCGGAAAGAGGAAGTCAGAGAGCACAATCATCACGCCGCGGCCTTGCCGTGCAGTACCGACAAGGCGCATCGCTTCTTCAAAGCCTGAACCGCCTTCGGGCTGTTGCCGCAGAAGCCACTGCGCGACATCCGCGGCTTTGCGTCGCCCACGCAAGTTGCTCGCGCGCTCAACGCGGCCCTGCGAGAAACCAACAAGCGACACACGATGCTGATTCACAAGCCCCACGTACGCAAGCGCCATCGCCACGCGGCGCGCGTAGTCGAAGGTGTCGGGCGAGCCCGAGCGCATCGATGCACTCGTATCGAGCGCGATGATGAGCGAGAGATCTTCCTCCTCGAGAAACATCTTGAGGAAGAGGCGATCGAGGCGCCCGAAGATGTTCCAATCGACGAAGCGCAGATCGTCGCCGTGCACGTACGGGCGGAAGTCGGCGAACTCCACGCTCTGACCGCGTCGACGTGAGCGACGTTCGCCTTGCAATTTGCCCGAGAAGATCTTGCGGCTCATCACGTCGATGCCGTCGAGTTTCGCCATGAGGCGAGAATCGAGGAGATCATCGAGTTTGCGAAGTGTGGGCTGCGCGCTGCTCATGCGGCGCCTCCGCGAGAGGGCGTTGCGGCAACCTTTGAAGCTGGCGGCATCTCTGGCGTTGATTGGATCACGCGTCGCGCGATCTCATCGTTCGTGATGCCTTCGCTCTCCGCCTCAAACGATCGATGCAAACGATGCCGAAGCGCTGCGCGTGCGATACGCCGAACATCGCCGAAGGACACCTGATAGCGGCCTGCCATCAGCGCGCAAACACGCGCGCAAGAGGCAAGTGCCTGCGCGGCGCGCGGACTCGCACCGATGCGAATGAGCCGGGCGTTTTCCGGTGTGACGAATTCGCCATCGGGATGCGTCGCGAGGACAAGTCGAACGATCCAGTCTTGCACTTCAGGTGCGAGGTACACGCGACGCGCCAACTTCTGCGCGGCGACGATTGTTCTCGCGTCGATTGCCTGCGATGGCATCACTGTGTCGGCTTTCGTCGTTCGCTCCAGCACTTCACGCAGTGTTTCACGATCCGGCGGCGGAACTTCGATCTTGAGGAGGAAGCGATCGAGTTGCGCCTCGGGAAGCGGAAACGTTCCCTCTTGCTCGATCGGGTTCTGCGTCGCCATGACGAAGAACGGTCGGCCGAGATCGCGCGTTTCGCCACCCACCGTCACGCTGCGCTCTTGCATCGCTTCGAGAAGCGCCGACTGCGTCTTTGGGCTCGCTCGATTGATTTCGTCGGCCAAGACGAGTTGCGTGAAGAGCGGACCAGGGCGGAACTGAATCTCGCGGCGGCCCGTCGCTTCGTCTTCCATCAAGATCGACGTACCCGTGATATCCGCGGGCATGACGTCGGGCGTGAACTGAATGCGGCTGAAACCAAGGCCCGTCGCCGATGCGAGTGAACGGACGAGGAGCGTCTTTCCAAGGCCGGGCACGCCTTCGAGTAAGAGGTGTCCGTTCGCAAAGAGCGTGACGAGCGCGAGGTCGACGACTTCGCGCTGACCGACGAGCGTTCGTCCGATCTCGCTGCGCAGTCGGTCGAAGACGCCGCGAAACGCAGCACATCGACGACGCACGTCCTCGAGATCCTCGATGCCCGCAGTTTCGAGCGCGAGTTCATCGTCGCGGAACGAGCGCGGGCGCTGCGGACTGTGGAGCGGCGCGTCAGCCACGCGGGCCTCCGGTTCCGCCTGACCCGCCAGTCGAGCCCCCGCCGCTTTCGCCGCCTGCATCATCAGCCCCGCCCGTCGCGCGGCGCTTCGCGCGCAGCAAGCGCGACGTCGTGTCTTGTTCGGCTTGATCGGCACCCTTCGCGGGAACGTCGCCGCTCGACGTGTTCGACGCGGCCGTGCCGACACGAGGAGGTTGTGTCGAACCGCCTTCGCGCATCTCCGCGCGAACATCGAGCGCGGGGCCCTTCTCAAGCGTCTCGCGCAACGCGTCCGAGGTTTGTGGCGTGCTCGAGGTCGGCGATGCGCGCCGTGAGTCGGACTGCTGGCGAGCCTTCTTCCACGCAGCGGCCGTGCCTTCGCCTGCTTCGCGCGTCGTCACCCGACCCGCGAGTGCGTCGCGTGCCCCGCCCCAGTCGATCGCGATGCGTCGCACCGCGACATCCAAGAGGAACAGCACCGCTGCAAGAATCGCCATGAGATCCCACATACGTCGCGCGCTTTCAGGAATCGGCAAGCCTTCACGCAAGAATGCGTCGACCGCCACGGGATTCCCCATCGAAAGAACGCGTCCACCCGTGCGATCCGCGATCTGTTCGAGCAGCGCACGATTGTCGCGCACGGTGCGGAATTCCTTCGGATACGGCACGCTCACCGAAGCCTGCACGCTCGCGCGACGGCCGTCGTCCGACTTTCCAAGTCCGAAGTTGACGAGGTACGAGCCCGCTTCGGTCACGGGGAACTCCGCGCGCCAACGGCCAGGCCCAATCTGCACAGC
>JAIYCA010000328.1 GCA_027488265.1 Planctomycetaceae bacterium | reverse complement strand
CAATGCCCGGTTCGACAAGCAGTTGAATGAGGAGTTGAATAAGGAGTTGAATCCCGTGAGTGGGAACCTGAATCCCGTCGGTGGGCCGTCCGGATAGGCTCGTGGCTCCCGCGCCCGCCTTGGTGAGTGTGTCTCGAGCACTCTGATGCATCAAAGTCGAACCGTTCATCGCGCCCCACCGCCAAACCGCATTGTTCCGACCAACCGTCTTTGGACTGGGGAGCAATGCGCCGCGATCTGCGCAGTTTTTGTGTTCCTCTTCGGAAGCCCTGCGGAGGCCCGTACTGTTCAGGTCGTCCCGGAGGGGATTCCATCCGGGAAGCCGCAAGACGCGACGGTGCCGCCATCGCAGCCCGCCTCGCCTGCCTTTCCCGACGATGCGCGCCTCGATACCGCGCTCCGCATGCTCGGCAAAGGCGCACTCGATGGCGCGCGCCAAACCGCGCAAACCGTCTTGAAGGCGAAACCCGACTGTGATCGCGCTGCCGCGATCGAAGGCATCGTGCTCAACAAGATGAAGCGCTACGAGGAAGCGAAACCGCTTCTCGAGCGCGCGCGTGACTCAAAGCAACCGTTCCCAGAACAGAAGCACGCCGCGCACTTTCTGGGTTGGTGTCACTATCACCTCGGGGAGTTGAGCGCGGCGCAGAAAGCCTTCGAGTTGCACTTGACCGTCGTGCCGAACGAGCCGGATTCGACGTTCGGCCTCGGGCTTGTGGCGCTTGGCGAAGATCGACTCGACGACGCAGATCGATACCTCGCGAAGGCGCTCGAAGGATTCTCCAAGCCGCGTGATTCTGCGGTGGATCGCGCACGCGTCCTCACACGGATGGCAGACGTCTCGCTTCGTCGCGACGATCCAGCGGCGGCAGAAGCGCTGTTGCGTCGTGCGATCGAAGCGAGTCCGGTGCAGCACGAGACGTGGTCGAAACTCGCGCGCGTCTGCGACCGATTGGGGAAGGTGCAGGAAGCCGACGCCGCACGCGCGAATGCGGATCGCATTCTGACCGCGCTCGGCAGGAAGTCTACGAGCGATGCGGTACCGACACCGACACCGACACCCACACCCACGCCAAACGGTTCAACGAACACTGACGGCGAGCCGAAGTCGGCGCCGAGCGACGCGCCCGAGCCGCAAGCGCCAGTTCCGCCGAAAGCACGATGATTCGAGACAGCGAGACGGAGAGACTCTTGAGCAGATTCATCATGAGCGCACGATCAAAGTTCCTTCGTTGCTTCGCTGTTTCGGCGTCGTTCGTTTGCGTTTCACTCGCAATGGCGAGCCTCGGCAACGAGTCCACTCCACCGAGCGACGATGCGAAAAGCGCGATCCGCTTCACCGACGTCACGGCGGAGAGCGGCATCGCGTTTACTCCAACAAGCGGAGCGTCGCCCTCAACCGTCGTGCTTGAGGTCAAGGGCGGCGGCCTCGCGCTCATCGATTTCGATGGTGATGGCGACCTCGATCTCTTCGTGCCAAACGGGGCAACGCTCGAAAACCCAGAGGCAGGTCCGGGCGCGCGGCTCTTTCGAAACGACGGAGCAATGCGCTTCTCCGATGTGACGGCTGCGAGCGGTATCACGCATCGTCGATGGAGTTTCGGCGCGACCGTTGGTGACGTAGACGCTGACGGGCGTGATGATCTCTACATCGCGTGCTTCGGTCCCGATGTTCTTCTGCGCAATCGTGGTGATGGCACGTTCGAAGACGTCACCGCGCGCGCCGGCCTCGGCGACCCCGCGTGGGGCACGAGCGCTGCGTTCGCCGACATCGATCTCGACGGCGATCTCGATCTTTACGTTGCCAATTATCTCGACTTTGATCCGGCAAAACCGCTACCGCCTGCGTCCTTCAAAGGGATGCCCGTCATTGCAGGGCCGCGCGGCTACGCGCCAGCGCATGATTCGATCTACGAGAATCGCGGCGATGGCACCTTCATCGATCGCAGCGCGACCAGCGGCATTCGTGCGGTGAAGCCTGGATTCGGCCTCAATCTCGCGATTCTCGACTTCACCGGCGACGGGAAGCCAGACATCTACGTCGGCAATGATTCGCAAGCGAACAATCTCTTCGTGCCCACCGAACCTTGGCAATTCAACGACATCGGACTTCGCTCGGGAATCGCAGTGAATGGCGAAGGTTTGGAGCAAGCCACGATGGGCGTTGCAGTCGCGGATGTGGATGGCAATGGTCGGCCGGACGTTTTCACGACGAATTTCTCGAGTGACGTCAACACGCTTCATCTCAATCTCGACGGACGAAACTTCGACGATCGAACGAATCAGTTTGGTCTCGGCGCGCCGAGTCGTCCGCTTGTCGGTTGGGGCGCAGGCTTCTACGACTTTGATCACGACGGCGACGAAGATCTCCTCGTCGTCAACGGCCATGTCTATCCGCAGGCAACGAAAGCCTCGATGGACTCGGAGTATGCGCAGCGGCCGTTGTTGATGGAACGGAAGGGAGCGCGCTTCGTACCGCTCACAGAGGCGGGTGCGTGGAAAATCGAGCCGCACGTCGATCGCACTGTGGTGTTTGCCGACTTCGACCTCGACGGCGACATCGATTTCATCATCGCTGGCTTGCACGAGCCGCTTCGCGTGCTTCGCAATGATCACTGCGCGAGGACTGAGGGTGCAGGGTCCACTTCACGCGACGATTGGCTTGTGGTTGTCCCACGCGACACACGTCCCGGTGTTGGAAACCGACACGCTGTCGGCGCGGAGATTCGCGTGACGTGCGACGGAAAAACCCAGCGCCGATGGATCGTCGGCAGCGGACCGTTTCAATCGAACGTCGCGCCTGAGGCGCACTTTGGTCTCGGAAACGATGGTCTGGGCACCTCAGCCGGTCCCGTCGACGTCGAAGTGATTTTCGCCGACGGGACAACCATCACGAAGAAAGCGGTCGCTCGGGGCACCCGTGTCGTGATGGATCGCGCAACGCCGTGATGATTCTGCGCGGTGTCGTTGCAAGACGTGTCTGTGTGCAGCTCTGTGTGCAGCGCCGAATCTCGGCGTCTCAAACTTCGATCGCAAGTCAAACTTCGATCGCAAGAATCGTGAACCGCTTGGCGCCGCGCGGGAGATCAACGCGAATCGTCTCGCCAACGCGTGCCTTCATCAGCGACATACCCATCGGGCTTGTCGTCGTGACTTCGACGTAGTCCAAGTCGAAGCGCCCAGTTGCTTGACCGACCAAACGATAAAGGTCATCGTCGCCACGATCTTCATCCTTCAGGCGAACGATCGCGCCCACGAAGACCATGTCTTGCGGCAGCGCGCTGGAATCGGCGACCTGCGCGCGCGAGAGACGCTCTTCGAGTTCCTTGATCTTCGCGTCATTCATCGCCTTGTCTTCGCGAGACGCGTGGT
>JAIYCA010000441.1 GCA_027488265.1 Planctomycetaceae bacterium | reverse complement strand
CTCGGCGCGGGGCATGGTTGGATAGAGGAAGTGAATGTTGAGTTCCGCCGCGAGGAGGAACTTGCAGAGGTGATGCAGTTCGTGGTCCTTCGAGAGTTCAGCGATGAGGACGTCGGTCTCGCAGACGGCGAATTGGTGACTCTCCAGAATCTCGCGCGCGGTGGCAGGACGATCGACGATGAGTCGAATGACTGCGTAGTCGGAACTATCTTGAATCGAGATCGCGCGGGCGGCGACGTGACCCTCCTCATCGAGGCTCGCGAGGAGCTCAAGCAATTTGCCGACGCGGTTGTCGAGGAAGATGCTGAAATGGCGCACCATCGGGGGCGCGTAACCGATCTCTGTCTCGGGAGGAAGCATGCTCATAGGGCGAGGATGCTATCCGAACGCCCCTTGCGCGCGGGTAAGAAATCTCTCGGGAGATCCCGAGGCGAGTTCGATCGAGATGCACAGCGGCCCCTGTGCATGATGCGAGCGACGCATTCGTCAGGAGCGCATGCGCGGGTACGCTCCCCTCCATGCTGTCCATTCTGAGTTCTCCTTCGCGTCGACCCACGGCTTCGACCACTCTGATGTCGCACACCCCGATGCGCACCACGACGCGACTCGACGCAACGCTCGCTTGCGTCCGATCCTCCGCACTTTCGATCGCGCTCCTTGGCGTCGTTCCGATTGGTTTCGCGGAAGAGCACGTCTTTGCAGCGACACACACAAGCGTTGCGCAAGATGCGGCGACGGTCGATGCCGACGCCACCGCGCGCTTCGAGGCGCTTGTGGCCGAGTACGACGGCTGGCGGCGGACGGTCTATCCCGAGTGGGCTTTGCGGAATGGTTACGAAGAGCGCGCGGGCGAACTCACCGATGTGTCGATCGCAGGCATTCACAAGCGCCAAGCGCAGATTGGCCTCTTCCTCGAGGAATTGCGCGCCATCCCGCGCGAGAAGTTGTCGGCGCGCGATCGACTCGATGCGGATCTTCTTGAGCGCGAACTCCGACTCTCGGTGAATGGCCATCGATTCGGTGGCTGGATGATTCCAATCGACGGCCGTTGGGGAGTTCACACGCAAATCGTGCAGATGGGCGACCTCGCGACCTTCGCCGATCTCGACGACTACGAGGCGTATGCGAAGCGTTTGTCCGGTGTGCCGGGCACGATTCTGGACACGATCACAGTCATGCGGCGCGGGCTCGAGGAAGGTGTGGTGCCTCCGAGTGTGACCGTCGTGCGAGTGCCGGCGCAGATTCGCGCGGCGCGCGTGAGTTTGCCCGATCAGCTGCGCAAGCCGTTTACCGCGATGCCGAAATCGATCAGCGATGCGGACCGCGCGCGGCTTCGCGCCGAGGTCGATCGATGGCTCGATCCGATTGATTCCGCGCTGACGGAGTTCGAGTTGTTCTTCACCAGCGAGTATTTGCCGAAGTGCCGTGCGTCGATTGGCGCGAGCGATATGAAGGACGGCGCGGCGTGGTACGCGCATCAACTCGAAGTCCATACGTCGACGTCGATGTCGCCAGAGGAGATTCACAAGACGGGCCTGGCGGAAGTCGCGCGGATTCGCGCGGAGATGCTCGCGGTCATCGCGCGCACCGATTGGTTCGCGGCCGATCCCGCGCGCGCGGCGATGCCGGACGGCGATCGATTCGCGGCCTTCATCCGCTATCTCCGCACCGATCCACGCTTCTATTGCAAGACTCCGGAAGAACTCTTGACGCGCTATCGCGAGGTCTGCAAGCGGATTGATCCGAAGTTGCCCGCGCTCTTCGGTCGACTTCCCCGTCTCACGTATGGCATCCGTGAGATTCCGCGCTTCATGGCGCCAACGCAGACGACCGCGTACTACCAGCCCGGCAGTCCACAGCGTGGCGAGCCAGGTTGGTTCTACGCGAACACCTACGCGCTTGATCAGCGACCGACCTACGAGTTCATTCCGCTCTCACTCCACGAGGCGGTGCCGGGGCACCATTTCCAAATCGCGCTGGCGCAGGAACTCGAAGGCGTGCGCGAGTTCCGCAAGGATCTCGATTCGACAGCGTTCACCGAGGGTTGGGCGCTGTACGCCGAGCGGCTCGGCATCGAAATGGGGTTCTTCGAAGATCCCTACGACGATTTCGGCCGGTTGCTCTACGAGATGTGGCGCTCGTGCCGGTTGGTGGTCGACACGGGCATGCACGCGTTTGGTTGGCCGCGCGAGCGCGCGATTGCATTTATGCAGGAGAACACGGCGTTGAGTGAACTCAACATCGTGAACGAGGTCGATCGCTACATCAGTTGGCCCGGACAAGCGTGCGGCTACAAGATCGGCGAACTCGTGATTCGACGCTTGCGCGCGAAAGCCGAGTCGGCGCTTGGCGCGCGTTTCGACATTCGACGGTTCCACGATGCGGTGTTGCTCGAGGGCCCACTGCCACTCGATGTTCTTGAACGAAACATCGATGCGTGGATCGCGGTGGAGTCGAAGAAAGCGTCCTGACCTCGCAACGCTGCACGGCACCGATCAGACGTACGGGTAACGCGGTGCGCGGCCTTCGAGTACCGCCGCCACATCGCGCACGACCCACGACATGTTGTCCATCGCGGTCATCGTGCGGCTCGCCAAGTGCGGCGCGAGATGCGCGTTCGGTAAGCCGAGCAGCGGGCAGTCGTCGCCAAATGGCTCGGGATCGTGCACGTCGAGAAGCGCCGCCCCTGCCGGGTTCATCCGCAGCCACTCGGCGAGCGATTGCGGGTCGAGCACGCAGCCGCGCGACGTGTTGATGATGATCGCGTCGGGCCGCATCGCCGCAAACTGTTCGCGCCCGAGGAAGCGGCGATTGCTCGGCCGACCATCGACGTGGACTGTGAGAATGTCGCTCTCGGCGAGTAAGCGCGAAAGCGAGACGCTTTCCGCACCATTGCGCGCCTCGAGCGGAATCTCCTCGATGTCGTGGTAAATGACGTGGAACCCGATTGCGCGCGCCACTTGCGCGATACGACGACCGATTCGTCCGAGTCCGAGGATTCCGAGCACGAGTTCATCCATCTGCCAGAGGCCGACGATGTCCTGCCGAATCTGATCCCACTCCGCCTTCGCCACAGGCTCCTCGAGAAAGAGCCGCGGGCGCAGCGCATCGCAGAGAAGACAAAGGACGTACTCGACCACCGCTTGCGTGTTGGCATCTGGTGTCGTGACGACTTGCACCCCGCGCGCGCGACACGCCGCAAGATCGATGTTGTCGACGCCGACGCCCGCGCGACCGACCACGCGAAGTCGCGGCAACATCGCGAGGAGCACCTCGTCGACCCGCGTGTACGTCCGCACGACGAGCCCCTCGATCTCATGGGCCGCTTCGATGAAACGATGGTCCGTCACCGAGGCGTGCAATAGTTCGCAGCGCGTGCCGAGCCAATCCGCAGCCTCTTCGGCTAGGTGCTCGGTCACAACCACCAGCGGCTTGGTCGCGCGCGGACTCAGACTTCCATCAATCGGATCAGGGACGTTCATGCGGGGCGCGAGGATAGGCGGAACCTCAAACCGGAACCTCAAACCGGAACCTCAATCGGAACTTGGCGGCCCGCCGTCCGAGAATGGACCGCCCAACGCGTTCCTTGCGCTCGACAACCGATCGAACCCGCACAGACGGCCCCAAACGGCGGAATCCGCGCAGTCGACAGGGATGCACTAGGCCAATCGTGCCGATTCCGACCGACGGTCGTGGTCCCACACGGCCGGATCGCAAGCGCATACGCACTTGCCGGAGGCGATTGAGTATGGACAAGGCCAGCAT
Organism: Planctomycetaceae bacterium; assembly: GCA_027488265.1. GTDB lineage: Bacteria > Planctomycetota > Phycisphaerae > Phycisphaerales > SM1A02 > QWPT01. The sequence continues at coordinate 3,260 of JAIYCA010000441.1, read as the reverse complement.
CATCGGAAGCATCATCGGTTTCGTCGCGTGCGTCCTCGTCATGTGGATGGCGTCGCACGGCAACTTCTCGATGTTCTATTCGTCGAAGGGCTTCATCATGGTGTTCGGCGGCACGATTTCCGTGCTTCTCATGGCGATGCCCATGGAGAACCTGAAGTGCATCCCTGGCTACATCAAGCGATTTCTCTTCAACAAAGGCCTCTCCGCCATCGACACGGTGAAGCTCATGAGCCAGCTTTCCGACAAGGCCCGTCGCGATGGCATTCTCGCCCTCGAAAATGAGATTGAGAAGATCCAAGACCCGTTCCTCGCAAAGGGTCTGCGCATGGCCGTCGACGGCACCGACGAGGAAGTCATTGAAACGACGCTTCGCCTCGAAGTGATGGCGATGCAAGAGCGCCACAAGGCAGGCAAGAAGTTCTTCGACCTCATCAAGTTGTACGCGCCCGGTTACGGCCTCGTCGCGACGCTCATCGGTCAGGTCGGCATGTTCGGAAACCTCGGTGGTGACATCAACACGCTCGGCTCGATGCTCGCGATCGCCGTCGTTGCAACGATGTACGGCACCGTGCTTGCGAACGCCATCGCAGGACCGATGGGCGACAAACTCGCGCTTCGTTCCGGCGAAGAGATTCTCTCGCGTGAAATGATGTTGCAAGGCATTCTCTCGATCCAAGCAGGCGACAACCCGCGCGCCACGCAGGAGAAAATGCTCGCCTTCATCCCGAACACCGTGCGTCGCAACCTCAAGCTCGCGGCGTGAGCACGCGCACACGCCCCGTCCAGAGTCCTGAACGAAAGACCGCGCTATGAGCGACGCCAAACACGATGCACACGGCAAGAAGGACGCTGGCCATGGGCACGGCGACGACGGCCACAAGAAGAAGCGCGGCGGTCACGGCGGTGGTGGCCACGGTGGCGGCGGTCACGGCGGCGAAGAGCACGAAGGTGCTCCCGAGTGGCTGATCTCGTTTGCCGACATGGTCATGCTCATGATGGGCTTCTTCGTGATTCTGTTCGCGATGAACGCGCAACCGAAGGGCGGCAACGCTGGCGGCGGCGGCGAGCAATCAGAGGGCGTGGCGAACGAGCCCGACATCGTGGACTTCGCCATCGCCGTGCGTCGCGCGTTCCACAACGACGTCGATCTCTCCTCGACCGATCCGAAGGATCAGTTGCTCATTCAGCGCATTCTTTCCGAGCGCTACAAGGGCTCCGGTGAAAGCAAGGACGAAGGTACAAAGGGCGCCGCTCAGAACGTGCAGAGCGTGCGACCAGCCGATCACTACGGACAAGGCACCAGCGTCGTGTTCGCGTCGAAATCGGCCACGCTTTCGGACGATGCCGCGAAGGCACTCGACGAACTCGCGCGGCGATACAAGGGTCAATCGACGGTCATCGAAGTGCGTGGCCATGTGGGCGTCGCCGAGAACTACGGTTCCCCCGAGGCAGGCATGACGCTCTCGATTGACCGCGCACTCGCAGCCGCAAAACGGCTCGCCGCGGGCGGGATCGATTGGTGGCGTATCCGCGTCGAAGCCGCGGGTTCGGGCGAACGTGTCGAAGCCGCCCCGATGAATGCCGCCTCTGACGCTCGGAATGCGCGCGTCGAGGTCCGCGTACTTGATGAGATCGCCGCTCCTCGTGGACCGGTTCGTCCGATCGCGTCGGCCGCCGAGGGGTCAAACCGCGCAGAGTGAATCGAGCGGCGCACCTCTCAAACCTTTTCGCACTTGCGGGCTTGAAACAAGCGACCTCGGTGTTACTTTCAGGCGTGCAAGGCGTGTTCGCGGACTCGCGCCTTCCCGTCCGATCGGCGCGCGAATCGAGCAGCCATTGCGGCACTCGCTCGCAACCGAAGCGCCCGCGACGAGCGACCGACGAGCAACCGACGAGCAACCGACGAGAAATCGAACAGCAACCGAAGAGGATTCAACGAATGCGCGCCGAGAAGCACTCTCTGAGTTGGAATTCGATTGCTGACACGCGAGTCCACACAGGCCTCGCCCTCGCCATCCTCCTCTGCGCCACCCCCGCGCTCGCCGACACTGCGAGCGACGTTCGTTACACCGATCTCCTCGCCCGCTTGGGCGCTTCCGCTCCGACGGGAGCTGGCATCGGCGTCGGTCAAGTCGAAGCGAACGAAGGCTCGAACTTCACGCCGGATCAAACGCTTTCTGAGTTCACTGGAACGTCCTTCACGGTCTCTGGCACAAGTGCTGCCAGTTGGCACGCAACCGAAGTCGGCAAGGCGTTCTACGGAAACTCGCTCTCGATCGCGCCAGGCATCACCAACGTGTGGTGCTGGAGTGCGAGTCCATTCGTCACGACGAGTTATCTCAAAGTCGGTTCGGGGAGCACTGTCGCTCCCGTCATTGCGCCGAGCGGTCTTCGCGTCTTCAACCACTCGTGGATCGGCTCCTTCGGAGGCGCTGCCACCGACAACGACGCGCTCCGCCGACTCGATTTCACCGTGAATCGTGACAACCTCACCATTGTTGCGGGCGTGAACAATGGCGCGGGAAGTGCTGGGCAGCCCATGATGGCGTACGCCTTCAACGGTCTCGCGGTTGGACTCCCAAACGGGGCGCACTCCAACTCACTCACACCGACCGGAATCGACGGCCCCAATCGCCGCAAGCCAGACATCGTGGCGCCCGGTCAATTCACCAGTTTCGCAACACCGGTCGTCGGTGCCGCCGCTGCGCTTCTTTGGGATACCGCCGACAGTCATCCCTCGACGATCGGCAACGCCAACGCCGCACGCGCTCAGACGATCAAGGCTGCCCTGCTCGCAGGTGCGCAGCATCGCGCAGGTTGGTCGAACGGTGCTCCTGACACGGGCGCCACCAAAGGCATCACCGCGACGCCGCTTGACCCGATCTACGGCGTTGATCTCCTCGACATCAATCGCTCGCATCTGATCTTCACGGGCGGCGAGGCAACCGGATTTGCCGCGCCGCAGGCGAGCACGTTCGAACGCCACGCTGGTTGGGACTACATCCCGACCGTCATCTCGAACACGAGCGTCTACTGGTCGTTCCGTATCCATCAGCCCGTCGATGAAGTGAGCGTGGTCGCAACGTGGAATCGCCTCGTCGCGACCAATTTCTCGTCGTGGACCTTGCAAGATTTCGATCTCAAGTTGTCGAAACTCGTTGGTGGAGTTCCGACCTCGATCTCCGGTTCCGCAGGTGCTGGCGTGTACGCGTCGGGCAACGTCGAGTCGAACTCGACGATTGACAACGTCGAGCATCTCT
>JAIYCA010000403.1 GCA_027488265.1 Planctomycetaceae bacterium | reverse complement strand
TCGACCAGATTCTCGGTGATGCCTACCGAAACACCCGCTGCGTACTCGCGTCGTCGCTTTCGAACTTCGTCGGTCAATCCACGGAAATCCACAGCGATGTCTTCCAGTACTTCGGAGAGCATCGAAACAACATCGTGAACAATTTCCGCGCGTGGAATGTGAATGGTGCCCAGAATTTCTTCTTCGACAAGTATCCAGGAAGTTCGTTCACCGACTGTGCGTTCGTCGACATCGCCATCGAGAATCTCCAAGCGACGCCAAACACGCCAAAGTCGCAGTTCGCGAATGAATCGAAGAACCTCTTCTTTGCTCAGGTGAGCGCGCCGAACCAATACTGGATGATGCGAACCGACATCGCTGCGCCGAACACCTTCGCGGCCGACAGTCTCGTCTTTAAGAACTGCGTCCTATCGTGGCTCTCGGGTGCCGTTGTCGGAGTCACTGCGTTGCCCGCAGGCGTCACGGTTTCTCACTGCCACTTCGCGGTCGCCGCCGGTGCACCCAGTGGGCCTCAAGCGTTCAGCATTACAACTGGTGGGCTGCGGCTTGAATTCACGGGCACCGAATGGGTTCACATCGGGACTGGAGCCCAATCCATCCAAGGTTCGGGTACTCCCATCTTCGGAATCTCCGACTTGCCCAACCCCAATCGCGGACAGTTGCCCACTACGGAACTACCCGCGTCAAGCCAATTCGCAATCGGACAGGAAACGCCCTAACGATCGCGCATAGTTCGAAACTGCAACGATGCCCCGCCCTGTCGATCACCGATCGGGCGGGGTATCTCCTTTCAGGAAGACAGATTGAAATCGCAGACCGGCTTGAACAAACGCCTCATGCTGCGCGTCGCTCGCGTACCGCTCAGGTTGCCGTGCGCCCCTTCGATCGTCGCAAGAGCGCGGCGATTTCGCGGATATTCGAACGCAACGTCGGACTGAACTGCCAACAGGCGGCGAGTGCGACTCCGGCAAGAAGAAACAGCGCGGCGCAACTCAACCATGGACCAGCCGATCGAGACATCCACACGCCGAGAATGAGCGTGGTCGCGATCAGGGCCACGATGCCAGGAACCAGCCAACCGAGTCCAGCACGACTTCGAGTAGAACGCTGCACATGGAACTCCGCGATGGAAAGTGCGATGAGTTCGCCGCCGACAGCGCACGCCGCGACGAACTCGAGTGGCTGTCCATACAGCGTCATTGCAAGCGCCAAGCCGACACCTGTCGTTCGCCCGATCGAGCCGAAGAGAATGTTCTTCGTGTTACCCGTCGACATCGCCGCGACATTCGCCGTGACACGCAGAATGCGCACGGCTTGCGCGGTACCCAAGAGCGCGATCAGCAGTGCCATGTTTCCGAAACTCTGACCGAAGAGCAATGTCAGAATCGGACCACCAACCGTGGATACTCCAGCGACAAAGAGAAGCCCAAAGACTCCGTAGAGCACAACGATGTCTCGCCTTCGTCGGCGCGCGACCGCGTCATCAGTGGAAGCGCGAATCCACGGCAGAAAGACCGCGTATGCCAAGTCGGAGCAGATGACGGTCGGAAGCAATGCGATCGACCCAGCCACTGCGTAACGACCAAGATCGGCGAGGTCGTACGTTGCAGAACCACGCAACGAGTCGGCGATACTGACAGCAACTCGGTCGCCTTGCATCGCCAAGAAGAGAAGCAATCCACTCACAAAGAGAGGCGTCGCGAAACGGAACGCGCGACGTGCAATCTCGCGGTCAAAACCGATCGTCCAACGTCGTTCAGCCCTGAAGTGCGACACCAGCGACACAACGAACGCCTGCGTCACCATCGAAGCAACCGATGCCCACCAATCGCGTGTGATATAGCCCACGATCACGGCGACAAGAAGTGCACTCACTTCTCCGATGACCCCCATCAACACACTGGTCTTTGGACGAAGTGCTCGCTGTTGGACCGCCCAATCGAGATTCTGAAGCCCTCGACAGAGCGGAATGATCGCAAGAGCGATGTACCCCCAAACCGCGGCCCGAGTTTCAAACGCGCCAGAAACCGGCCATGCGAGCGCGAGAATTGCTAGCGCAAGCACGATGCCGCGCAGCATCGCCACGAGCTGCAACGTTCGCGCTGTCTTAGGCTCCGCTCCTTCCTCATCTTGAATGAGGAAGCGGTCAGACCCCGTCGTTGAGAACATTTCGACGAAGCTCACCACAACCATGAAGGTTGCAGCGACACCCATGTTCTCTGGCCCAACCAATCGCGCGATGAGAATGCCGCGCAGAATGACGGCGACCTGTGAGGTCGCACGGCCAGCGGCAAATCCAATCACGCGACGCTTCGTGCTCACAGCGGCCTCGACGAATTCGACAACGGAAAGGCGATCGGCGACGAGGAGATGTTCATGTCTGAGGTGCTCACACCAAGCGGACTAGCGCGCCGCGTAATTCGTCTCGATCCAATTTCGATACGAACCATCCATAACCGCGCGCCACCACGATTCGTTTGCGAGATACCACGCAATGGTCTTTGCGAGGCCAGTCTCGAACGTCTCATGCGGGCGGTAGCCGAGTTCCGCGCGAGCTTTCCGAGGATCAATCGCGTATCGACGATCGTGACCTGGGCGATCCTTCACATACGTCACCAGCGACCAGCACGGTTTGCCGTGCGCTGCGGGCGAGTCGGGGAACCGCGCCGCGAGCGAGGCGTCCGTAGCAAATGCCGCATCAATCGCCGAAGTCAGTCGCTGCACAATCTCAAGATTGGGCCGCTCGTTCTCGCCACCGATGTTGTAAACCTCGCCGACGCGTCCCTTCTCAAGCGCGAGTTCAATGCCGCGGCAATGGTCGTCCACGTGCAACCAATCGCGCACATTCATGCCATCGCCGTAAATCGGAAGCGGCTTCCCGTGCAGACAGTTCACAATCATCAGCGGGATGAGCTTCTCAGGAAACTGAAATGGACCGTAGTTGTTCGAGCAATTTGTGGTCGTGACATCGAGGTGAAACGTGTGGTGGTACGCGCGCACCAAGTGGTCGCTCGCAGCCTTGCTCGCGGAGTACGGCGAGTTCGGTTGATACTGATTGGTCTCCGCGAATGGCGGGTCGGATGGCGAAAGCGAACCGTACACCTCGTCAGTCGAAACGTGGTGAAATCGGTGCGGAGTGCCACTGCCCGCAAGCCACACCGCACGCGCAGCCTTGAGCAACGAGTGTGTTCCGTTCACGTTTGCATCGATGAATGCGTCTGGCCCAGAAATCGATCGGTCGACGTGACTCTCGGCGGCAAAATGAACGATGGTGGCGATTGCACGCTCGCGCAAGAGACGCTCGACGAGCGCCGTGTCGCGGATATCCCCGTGCACAAACTCGACGCGGGAGGCATCGCATCCCGCGAGATTTGCACGATTCCCTGCATAGGTCAGCGCATCGAGCACGACCATGCGATCGGTTGAACTGCTCGAGAGCCGATGACGGATGAAGTTGGCGCCAATGAATCCGGCGCCGCCCGTAACGAGGATGGTCTTCTGCTGGCTCATACTGCTCTCGAGGGGGTCAAACGATGTCTGTGCATGGAACGGTCTGTTCACGTATCGGCGATCTGGGTAGAAATCTCTACCGCTGCGATTCCTGCCTTGGGCGCACCTATGTGGGGAGCTCCATGCGCGAGAGAACCCCCCGAAGCTCCACTCGCCAATGCCGTGCTGGGCCAATCAGCGCCCACGTTGCATCTTTCGCCAAGATGCTCATCGCGGGCCGCCGCGCCGGAGTCGGGTAGTCGGCTGTTCGAATGGGTATGACGCGCGCTCGTCCAACCTTTTCAGCGCCAAGCGCCGCCGCCTCGTCGCGAATAGCAACCGCGAAGTCGTACCAACTCGCGACGCCCGCATCGGTCCAGTGATAGACGCCCGTCGCTCCCGCGCCCAGCAAACTCCAGAGCGCGCGCGCCAAGCCGTTCGCGCTTGTTGGGCTTCCGACTTGATCGGACACAACGCGTACCTCGTCGCGCTCGTGCATCAATCGAAGCATCGTCGCAACGAAGTTCTTGCCGTGATGCGCGTACACCCACGCCGTCCGTACGACGAGCGCATTTGGTGCTCGCAGTGCTGCCAACTCGCCGTCGCGCTTTGTGCGGCCGTACACCGACGATGGAGCCGTCGGATGATCGGGCGCATATGGCACCGGCGAAAGTCCATCGAAGACGTAGTCGGTCGAGACATGCACGAGTCGCGCACCCGACATGCTGGCCGCATCGGCGAGAAAACCAACCGCGAGGTGGTTGGCACGATCTGCAGATTCCGGCTCGCTTTCCGCGAGATCAACCGCTGTAAACGCAGCCGCGTTGAAAATCGCGTCTGGCGAAACATCTCGCACCACACGAAGCACAGCATCACGATCGCAGATATCGAGTTGCGACTGATCGAGCGCGATGACCTCAATGCCGTCTGAGACCGATGCCACGAGTTCGCGAGCCAACTGTCCACCCATACCTGTGACGAGCACCTTTCGAAGAGGATGCCCACGCGAAGACAACTGCGACGTTTGGTCGAATGACGGACTCGAGGCAGAGCTCATGCGAACGTCTCCGCGGTCGACCACGTCGCCGCTTTCGTACGGTCTTTCTCGGAGAGTTGCACGCCCGCAACTCCACCAACGAGTTCGAGCGGCCAACCCACACCGATCGTCGGGTCGTTCCATGCAAGCGTTCGATCAAACTGCGGCGCGTAGAACTCGGTGCACTTATAGATGAAATCTGCTTCGTCGGAAATCACCAGAAATCCGTGGGCAAATCCAGGCGGAATCCACAGCGCACGCTTGTTCTCTTCGCTCAAGACACGTCCAACATGCCGCCCGAACGTTTGGCTTGATCGCCGTAAATCGACCGCAACGTCAAACACTGCACCGCGTGTCACGCGAACGAGTTTGCCCTGCGGCTGTTGAATCTGATAGTGCAGTCCTCGAAGAATGCCACGCCGCGAGCGCGACCAATTGTCTTGGACAAACGCCGCAGGGATACCTGCCTCGCGATACATCCGCGCATTCCATGTCTCAAGAAAGAACCCACGCTCATCGCCAAAAACTTTGGGCGCGAGTTCGAGAACATCAGGAATCTCTGTGGCAATCACATCCATGGTTGGGTCACTCGACATGCGCGATCAATCGCGGTGCTTCAACACTTGCAACAGATACTGCCCGTATTGACTCTTGCCGATCTCGTTTCCGAGTTTCTCAAGTTGAGCGTCGTCAATCCAGCCGTTGCGCCAACAAATCTCTTCCGGACACGCGATACGAAGTCCTTGTCGCGCTTCGAGCGTCTGCACGAACTGCGCGGCCTGTAAGAGCGTGTCGAACGTGCCAGTATCGAGCCACGCGCTGCCACGTCCGAGGAGTTCAACCTCAAGATCGCCGCGCTCGAGGTAAGCCTGATTGACGCTCGTGATTTCCAACTCGCCCCGCCACGAAGGCTTCACAGCCTTCGCGATTTCCACCACATCGGTGTCGTAGAAGTACAGCCCCGTCACCGCGTAATTCGACTTCGGCTGCTTCGGCTTTTCTTCGATGGACTTCGCGCGCTTCTCGGCGTTGAATTCCACGACGCCGTACGCCTCGGGATTCGCAACGTGATATGCAAAGACCGTCGCGCCCTTCGTTTGGCTTGAGATTTCCTTCAGGCGCCGCTGCAACTCTGTGCCGTAAAAGATGTTGTCGCCGAGGACAAGCGCACTGGGTCGACCAGCAAGGAAACTCTCGCCGATGATGAATGCCTGCGCGAGTCCCTCAGGCTTCGGCTGCACAGCGAATTGAAGATTGATGCCCCATGCGCTTCCGTCACCGAGAAGCGCGTGGAACATGGGCGCATCGTGCGGTGTGGTGATCACGAGGATGTCGCGAATTCCTGCGAGCAACAACGTGCTCAGCGGGTAGTAGATCATCGGCTTGTCATACACCGGCAGTAGTTGCTTGCTCGGTCCCTTCGTAATGGGATGAAGGCGTGTACCACTGCCGCCTGCAAGAACGATGCCACGTCGATCACTCATAACACACCTCCGTTAGCCGCTTCCAAAGTTCTCAATGATGCTCGCACGGCCTCGACGCGCTGGAGATGGCTCCATCGTAAAAGTCCCATGCGACTCATCTGAAAGTCAATCCGTTGCAATGCATCTCGGAGCCTCGCTGCGTCGCGCGTTTGCACTGCAAGTTCGGCACTCTCGATTGAACTCAAGAGTGGATCAGTTTGCCGCGCCGCACTCTCCCGAGCCGTCGCAAGATCACTTGCGAGAAGTGCGCAGCGGAAGAGTGTGTCCACAGCATCTGGAGACTCTGGTATCACTGCAACCACAAGCCGCGCCAACGCCGTCGGAACGCCTGAAGAGTCGCCTGAACGACGCAGGAAATCGGCCAGATTGTTCAAACTCGCGAGCGCCAATGGGTTCTCCCGAAGCCGAGCGTCCGACTCAACACTTCCAAGCGTTTTCACGAGGTCCGCAGGGTTCGCCACACGGACGCGCAATTCACCTGCGATGAGATCGAGGTACCGCTGCACGGCATCATTCGCACGCGTGGCCGCAGCGAAATCTGCTTCGAGAAGTGATCGCGGGATGCCCGCCCCACTCGCCGAACTCAACGCAGCCAACATGCGCGAAACACGAGAACACGCCTCCTGATTTCCGTCTGCACACAACTCGGTGAGCACGGCGATGCAGCTCTGCGTACGGTCTGGCCCGAGATAGTTCGCGAGAGCGTCGAGCGCTTCCATCATGAAGTCGGGCTGAAGCGCCCGTGCCGCATCAATCCACGCAGAAACGACGGCTTGCTGACGATCATCGGGAAGTCCGTCGAGTCGCGCTGCAAGTTGATTTGCACGGCGAGCCAGCACACTCGACGAAACGAAAAGCGCGAGTGGATCATCTGCATTCGGAGATGAGAGAATCGTTGCACGCATCGGCTCGAGCGCTTCAATCGCGCCCTGTGGATTGCGCCGCACCATCTCAACATACGCTTGCGCCGAGCGCGATGAGAGTTCATTTGCGCCCGTCATGCGCCGCCAGGCTGAAGCGACGGCTGCCGCATCCTCGACACGACCGGCAGCAACGGCAAGTCCAACCGCGAGTTCCGCCAGCGACTCGTCAGACGGCAACCGCGAAACTGCGAGCATGCCAAGTCGTGCGGCTTCCTCCGACTGCCCTGCGACTGCGTGCAACTGCGCGCAGAGACGCCACACAAGAGGCGAACCAGAGTGCACCACCGTCAACTCTCGCGCGCTCCTGAGAATCTCAGGCGTTGCCGACAAATTGCCGGCGTCGTCGGTCGCTGCATCGAGCAACTCCATCGTCGCCGCAAAATCGGGCGAACGATCTGACGTCGCCTCGAGTGCGCTGCGCAAGGCAGCACGGCCCGCTTCAGACCGATCAGCACCCAGCGAAGTGACTGCAATCGGAAGGAGCCCTTCTGCGTCGGGGTTCGTGCGAATCAGCGCCACAACGAGATCACGAGCCTCCGCATCCTTCCCCAACCGCTGCAAAACACGCGCGAGGAGGAGGCGATTCGCGGGTAGGGATTGCGAACCTTCGGAACTTCGGGCAAAACGCTCGGCCAACTTCAGATCGCCAAACCCAAACTCAATCTCCGCACGCAGCGCGTCTGAAAGCGGCAAGTCCGTTTGGTCCTTGGACTTCTCAAGCAGTGCCCGCGCCTCCTGAATTCGGCCCGTTGAAGCGAGCAGTCGAGTCAATTCGCGAAGTGCGATGGAAGCGTCCGATCCCACGGCGAGGTCGCGCAAGATCGTTTCCGCACCAGCCACGTCTCCTGCTCGCACCTTCGCGCGCACCAACGCGATGCTGTCGACGGTTTCCCGCGTCTTCGCGGAGAGTCGGCCCCGCAACTCCGCAGCACCGACGAAGTCCCCCTGTGTCTCAAGGAGAGTGGCGGCCGTTCGTCCACGCGTGACATCCTCACCAATGAGCCGCGCGTAAAGATCGATCGCGCGCGATGCTGCTTCAAAGTCGCCAGTCTCTTGCAGCATCCGGACCAACTCTGGATACAAGTCGACGTTGCCTGGCTGAAGTTGCACTGCCTTTGAGAGGTACTCTGAGGCGCGCACTGGATCCGGTGGAACCGCAGCCTCAAGCAAGCGTGCAAGCGTCACCAGAACGCCAACCGAGTCTGGAGTTCGACGCTCAAGAGTCACCAACGCTGCGATCGATCGAGCGATACGAGCTTGGTCATCACCGGAGAAGACAAGATTCGAGGTCGCATCCGCGATGACGACACGCTGTGAGTCCTCGCCGAGTGCTTCGCGCAAAGTCTTGATCGCGTTTCCAAC
>JAIYCA010000149.1 GCA_027488265.1 Planctomycetaceae bacterium | reverse complement strand
CTTTGGGAGCAGGAAGTCGTCGGTTCGAATCCGGCCGCCCCGATTAGGTCGCTCGCGACCTGCTTCGCAACTCGCTCGCTCTGGCGTGAATCGCGCCAAAGGTCGCCGCCGCAGCGGCGACCGCGACGAGTTCGAGCGCTCGCGACCTGCTTCGCAACTCGCTCGCTTTGGCGAGATCTGCGCCAAAGGTCGCCGCCACCGCGAAACCGCGCGATACTGCCCGCCGTGGCACCGCTTCGAGATTTTTTCAGCGCTCCTCTCACGACGATCGAAGCGGTGCTCCGTCGCGTTCGTCGCGGGACGAAGCGTGCGAAACCGCGCGCGAGCTACGCGCAATACGCGGAGGATCTTGTCATCGAAGATCTGCTCGGGCTCCGCGCTCGTGGCGCGCGGGCGGGCGTCTTCGTCGACATCGGCGCGAACGATCCCGTGCGGCTCTCGAACACGTGGCGGCTCTACAAGCACGGTTGGAGTGGCATCGCGATCGAGCCTGATGCTGACGTCTGCGCGCGATTCGCGCGCAAGCGGCCGCGCGACCTCGTCGTGTGTGCAGCGGTTGGGGAGCGCGAGGAAGACCTCACGTTCCACCGCTTCTACGAGAGCGCGCTCAACACGCTCGATCCGGATGTTGCAGCACGAGCCGAATCGCGAGGGTGGAAGATCATGTCGCGCGAACTCGTGCGGGTTCGACGGCTGAACGCGATACTCGAAGAGCACGCGAGCCGCATCGCGGCGGGTATCGATCTCCTCTCGATCGACGCAGAGGGCTTCGATCTCGCGATTCTGCGCGGCCTTGATCTCCAGCGCTTCCGACCGCGCCTGGTGGTCTTCGAAGTTTCGACCGATTCGCACGTTGGCGAAAGTGAATCCGCTGAGCTCTTGAAGCGGGCGGGCTATCGATTGCGCGCGCGCCTTTATCACAGCGAAATGTGGATGTGCGAAGATCAAGTCCCGTCAAAGCACTCGTGATCGAGAATGCGTGTGAACATCGCACAACCACCGATTCTGATTCTTGCGTTCAATCGCGCGGACACGCTCGCGGAGCTCTACCGTGCGTTGACGCCGATCGCGCCGTCGCGCATCTATGTCGCGTGCGATGGGCCGCGTGATCGCGCACCGGGCGAAGCGACGCGCGTCAATGAAGTGCGGCGATTGCTCGCAAACCCGCCGTGGAAATGCAGCGTCGAGACGCGCTTTCTTGAGACGAATCAAGGTTGTGGGCCCGCGGTGTCGGGCGCGCTCGACTGGTTTTTCGCGCAGGAAGAATGCGGTGTTGTGTTAGAAGATGACTGCATTCCTTCGGCATCGTTTCTGCCGTTTTGCGCAGAAATGCTCGCGAGGTATCGCGATGAATCGCGTGTGATGAGTGTTCTTGGGACACGACATGCCGTTGCGCGACCGACGCAAGTTTCGTCGTATTCGTTCTCGCGTTTGTTCGCGCCGTGGGGCTGGGCGTCGTGGCGTCGCGCGTGGGAGCGCTATCGATTTCACCTCGGCGATTGGCGCGCAGATTGCACGCCATACGGCGTCCCTTCGAAGGCGCTGACGGCTGCAGGAAATCGCGGTTGGAGCAGCAAACTCGACGGCGTTGCGCCGAAGAGCGGCCCGCCACACGCGTGGGCGTATCAATTCAATTTTGCGCACTTTCGACACGAGGGGCTCGCGGTACTCCCGCGCGTGAATCTCGTTTCGAACATCGGCTTTGGCGATGATTCAACGCATACGAGTCGAGTTTCAGCGTGGGCGAATCTGCCGCGTGGTGAACTCGCATTTCCGTTGCAGCATCCGACCGACGTTGAGCCGGATGTCGTCGCCGATCGGCATCGCGAGACGTGGCACCTCAATCATCGCTGGTGGCTTGCGCGCAAAATCTGGCAGATGAGAAATCGTCACGGCCTTGCGACGCGTAACGCGCAGCGCGGGTGGTGAGGGGCGGACGAACGCGGAGCGCGGCGAAGTTTGAATGGCGGATGCGGAGCATAAAGCGGCGCTCGGTAGATACGTACGCGTCGCCATCACCAGAGGTGATGCCACACGAGACATCCATCGACGCCGACGTCAATATCTCGCGCTGCGCTTCGCTCCGCGCTCGTGTTTGAGCGCTCGCAACCTGCTTCGCAACTTGCTCGCTCTGGCACGCCTCACCGCGAGTGAATCGCGGTGGGCTTATGCGCGCGGACTCGACGCAACTACGTCAACAGCCGCACGATTTCGTCGACGCCTTCGTCGCCGGGCAGGCCTTCTTCGTCGAGGAGTTCACGCACGCGCGTGCGGAGTTTCGCGGTGACGCCGCGCACGAGATCGGCCATCTGCTGGCGCGAGAGGCCGAACTCCTCCTCAAGCTCGCTGTACGCGCGGCCGTCGATCGAGTGAACGCGGAAGACGCGCCACGCGCGGTCGCGGCCCTCGGCGGCGAGCGTGAGTTCGACCTGCGCGCATGCTTCGGCGAGGATCGCCTGCGCCCACGCGCGTTCGAAAATGTCTTCCGCGGTCGACGCGTTGCTCGCGACTGCGCGCTCGGCACCGTCGAACGGCCGCTCACGCGAGCGCTGAGCATCGCGCACGATGCCGCGCGCGTGGAGCAAGAGGCCGTTCATCATCCAACGTCGAAGCGAGAGCCCCGACGCGTTCCACGCGGCGAGGTACGCGCGCGTTGCAGCGGGCGACGCGAACTTCGTGACGAGAAACGCATGCACGATGTCGCGCGGCTCGGCGATCTCGCGCAAGGTCGAGCCCTGCGCGTACGCCTCGAGCGGCTGCGCGTAGCGCTCGATCAGACGTTGTGCGAGCCGCGCGAGTACGGCGTCATCGTCCGATTGCGCCTCATGCACCCAGGTTGCATGGGTGGTGGGGAAATGCTGGTTGAACGACTGCGCGCCGCGCGTCCGTCCGGGCTCTGACGTCACTGACACGCGCCCCAGTTGCCCAGGACTTCCGCGAGGTCCGCGCCCGCGATCGTGCCGTCACCGTCGATGTCGGCATTCGGATAGTCCTTGCCGCCGTTCGTGCCCCACTTATCAAGGATGATCGCGAGGTCGATGCCGTTGATGTCTCCGTTGCCGTCGATGTCGGCGGGGCAATCACATGATGTGCCCGCGTCGCAGCAATCGGGAACGCCGTTTGAGTTCGTATCTTCGAGTTCACCTGAGAGAATTTGGCCGTAGTCGACGACGCCGTCGGCGTTGCAGTCGGCGGACCATTCGATGATTCCGCGACGCGACCAGCCCCCGTTCGGCATGTCGTTCCATTGACCTGAGCCATATGTCTCTGCATTGTCTTCGATGCCCCCGAAGTCGTTCGCGCCGGGCGGGGCCCACTGCGAGAAACCCCACGGCTCGCCCGTTACCCAACGCCAATCGCACAAGGGCTCACAGGATCCAGGCGGCTGGAAGGCGCCGATCCATGCGGTTGTCGATCCCGCAAACGGCGTCGCGAAACTGTTCTCCTCAGCGGAGGTGATCGTGACGAGGTGTCCTCCGCGACTCTCGCATTCCGCCTTTACGACGCTCCAGATCGCAGCCGTTGGCGTGATCGAGTACCAATGCCCATTCCCACCGTCTTCGACGCGCCACTGCACCGCGTTCTGCGCGGCCGCGCCCGTCGTGACAGCTCCGACACCAATCACCGCGGCCAGCACTTGCTTCCGGTTCATCGCACCCGCTCCTCGGGGCGCGCCGCCCCGCGATTGAAGACTCTCACGCGCGCCTCCGGAACGAACGGAGGCGGGCAGAGATCCGCGGGTTGCGGGTTCATGGAGGAGTGAAGTCGCGAGAGACGCGAAGATCGTGAGTCCGGCGAGCGCCACGCGCGCAGACCTCTGTGCGCGAAGCCGAGGGATGCGTCGCGGTCCGTCGGCGGTTCCCGGCGAAAGCGGGAGTTTCCCGTCGCGGCGAAGGTCTTCGTCGTTCCAGCCGCCGCGACCACGCCCACTCCCCAGCCCAAGCCCCAACTCGCGCGCGAGCCGCACCGACGCTTCGCGCGACAGTGAGAGCGAAAGGGCAGCCGCAACGGTGCGCTTTCTCGCGCCTTCCGCCGCGCCCTCCACCACACGCTCTCTCACGCGCGGCGTGGCACCAATCCACGGAAGTTGCGCGAAGACGTTTGCCGCGAGATCCGCCGCGACATCCGCCGCAACATCGACAGCGACATCACCCGCGGCTTCGCGCGCGATGCCTCGTTCCGACGCCGACCTCGCATGCACCGCCATCGATCAGCTGTAGCTCGACATCGGCTCGCACGCGCACACGAGGTTGCGGTCGCCGTAGGGGTTGTCGACGCGTCCGACCGCGGGCCAGAACTTGAAGTCCTTGAGCCACGGTGCTGGGTAGGCAGCCTCTTCGCGCGAGTACTTGTGCGTCCATTCGCTCGCCGTCACGGCGGCTGCCGTGTGCGGCGCGTGCTTGAGCACGTTGTCGGCCTTGTCGGCGCGGCCTTCTTCAATCGCGCGGATTTCCGCGCGGATCGCGATGAGCGCGTCGCAGAAGCGGTCGAGTTCGGCCTTCGACTCGCTCTCGGTCGGCTCGATCATGAGCGTGCCGGGTACGGGCCACGACATCGTCGGCGCGTGGAAACCGTAGTCCATCATGCGCTTCGCGATGTCGTCGATCTTGATGCCCGCCGACTTGTCGAACGGACGCATGTCGAGGATGAACTCGTGCGCGCAGAGGCCGTGCTTGTTCGTGTAGAGGACGTTGTAGTGGCCCTTCAGGCGCGCGGCCATGTAGTTCGCGTTGAGGATCGCGACTTCGGTCGCGCTCTTCAGGCCCTTCGCGCCCATCATCGCGATGTACATCCACGAGATCACGAGAATCGACGCGCTGCCATATGGCGCGGCCGAAATCGGGCCGATCGCGTGACGACCCGCGGAAAGCGGGCGACTCACCGGGTGACCGGGGAGGAAGTCCTTCAGGTGCGCCGCGACGCCGATCGGGCCCATGCCGGGTCCGCCGCCGCCGTGCGGAATGCAGAACGTCTTGTGCAGGTTGAGGTGGCAGACGTCGGCGCCAATGTGGCCTGGGCTCGTGAGGCCGACCTGCGCGTTCATGTTCGCGCCGTCCATGTAGACCTGTCCGCCGTGGCGGTGGACGATCGCGCACGCTTCCTTGATGCCCTCCTCGAAGACGCCGTGCGTCGACGGGTAGGTGATCATGAGCGCGCCGAGGTTCTTCGCGTTTTCCTCGGCCTTCTTCGCGAGATCCGCGAGGTCGATGTTGCCGTCGCCGTCGCATTCGACCGCGACAACCTTCATGCCCGCGATGACGGCGGTCGCCGGATTCGTGCCGTGCGCCGAAGTTGGGATGAGGCAGATGTCGCGGTGCGCTTCGCCACGGTGCTCGTGGTACGCGCGGATGACGAGCATGCCCGCGTATTCGCCTTGCGAACCCGCGTTCGGCTGGAGGCTCATCGCCGCGAAGCCGGTCGCTTCGCAGAGCCAGTTCTCAAGCGTGCGGAACATCTCCGCGTAGCCGAGCCACTGCTCGCGCGGCGCGAAGGGGTGAATTTGTCCGAACTCGGGCCACGTGACGGGAATCATCTCGCTCGTCGAGTTCAACTTCATCGTGCACGAGCCGAGCGTGATCATCGAGTGGACGAGGCTCAGGTCCTTCGAGACGAGCTTGTTGATGTAGCGGAGCATCTCGTGTTCGCCGTGGTAACGATTGAACACGTCGTGCTGCATGAAGGGCGCGGTTCGCGCGAAAACCGCGGGAATCACGCCAGTTTTCGCTTCGACTGCGAGCGCGGCGGGTGCCGAACTCTTGCCGCCAGCAAAGACCGCGAGCAGCGTGTCGATGTCGGCAATGGTGGTCGATTCATCGAGCGTGACGCCGAGCGTGCCGTCGCCGTAGGTGCGCAGATTCACGCGCGCCTTCGCGGCTGCCGCGAGAACGTCGGCCGTCGAGATGCCGCCGCCGAGTTTGACGCGCAGCGTGTCGAAGAATGCATCCTTACCGCCGTTGCCCGTGTCATGGCCAAGCTTCGCCAGTCCGCGCGCGAGCGTCAGCGTCAGGCGATGCACGCGATCGGCGATCTTCTTCAGGCCTTGGGGGCCGTGGTAGACGCCGTACATGCCGGCCATGACCGCGAGAAGCACCTGCGCGGTGCAGATGTTCGAAGTTGCCTTGTCGCGGCGAATGTGCTGTTCGCGCGTCTGAATCGCCATGCGGAGTGCGCGGTTGCCGTGGCTATCGCGCGAGACGCCGATGATGCGGCCTGGGAGATTACGCACGTAGGCCTCGCTTGTCGCGATGAACGCCGCGTGCGGACCGCCGAAACCCATCGGCACGCCGAAGCGCTGCGCGCTGCCGACGGCGATGTCGGCGCCCCAAGATGCGGGCGTCGCGAGAAGAACGAGCGCGAGCGGATCGCACGCAGCGACGACAAGCGCGCCCTTTTCGTGCGCCTTTGCCGCGAATTCCTTGTAGCACTCGATGCGGCCGTCGGTCGTCGGGTACTGAACGAGCGCGCCGCAGAATTCCTCGGTGAATGCGCCGCTTGGCGCAAACTTCTCGGGGTTTCCAACGACGATCTCGATGCCGAGCCACTTCGCGCGCGTTTCAACAACCGCGATCGTCTGCGGGTGGCAATCTTCCGCGACGAAGAACTTCGTTCGCGTTTCGCCGGTGATGCCGTGGCACATGTTCATCGCCTCAGCGGCGGCGGTGCCTTCATCGAGGAGCGACGCGCCCGCGAGCGGGAGGCCGGTCAACTCCGAGATCATCGTTTGGAAGTTGAGAAGCGCCTCGAGGCGGCCCTGCGCGACTTCAGCCTGATACGGCGTGTACGCCGTGTACCACTGCGGATTCTCGAGGATGTTGCGGAGGATCACGCCAGGCACGATCGTGTCGACGTAGCCCATACCGATGTACGAGCGGAAGACTTCGTTCTTCCGCGCGAGCGCGTGGAGCGCCGCGAGGGTTTCCGCTTCGCCACGCTCTGCACCAACGACGGTGCGGGTCGGGTCGTCGATCTCGATTTCGCGCGCGAGGCGGATCGTCGCCGGCACCGAGGCGCGGATGAACTCATCCATCGTGCCGTAGCCGCAAGCCGCGAGCATCGCGGTGGTTTCGGCCGCGGTGTGCGGAATGTGCCGACCGTAGAAGGTGTCGGTCGGGCCAAGGGTGGTCGCGGACGCGGCGGCGGTGGTGGCGGTCGTCACGGTGTGCATCGCTGTGGTTTGGGTAGGGGTTGAAGCGCGAGAGCAGGCGCGCGCGATTGGCGCGGGCCGTCGACCTTCTGTCAACTCATGGACATTCCGGTCATCGAAGTCCTGCGCGATTCGGTCTCGCGCAAGGGGACGAGTATAGATCGAAGATGGCTGATTTCGCAGCGTCGAATCAACGAGAGCGGTACGCTTTCCCCCCATGCACCACTCGTTGACCTCGCGGCGTGCCGCTTCTGCGGACGTACCAGCCTCTACGCTTTCCGCTTCCGCCACAAATTCGACGTCGCTCGCGCCCGAAGGCCTACACGCCGCGGCAGGAAGCCCACGCGCCGCAGCAGGAAGCACGCGCGCCGCGCGATTCTGGCTCGGATTGGCCTCGGCAGGCCTCAGCGCCGCGGTTCTTGCTGCGTGCGCGTCGGGAAACAAGTCTGGAACCACGTCGGAACCCACAAGTGCCACGACCGTCAACGCACCTGCAAACGCGGCGGGCGCAGGAAACGCAGCGCCATCGAGCAGCGCGTCGACGACGACCGCGACGACCGCGACGACCGCGACGACCACGACCAAGCCCGCCGCGAAACCCGCCGCAGCAACCACGGCCAAGACCGGAAGCAGCCTCTTCTCCGACGTCACGCAGCCCGGCAAAGGCACACCGAAGCCGCGCGAGCGCGCCGCCAACACCACCGCGACGAGCAGCAGCAAGTCGGAAGGCAAGATCATTCCGGGCTCAGTGAACGTCTACACGTTCAACCCGAACGAGAGCTTCATCCCCGTCGATCCATCGTCGACGTCGCTCGCGCAGGTGCTCGCCGACATGGGCCCCGACGCCATCGAGTGGTACCAACACGTGCAGACGCTTTCGAACCCGTGGTTCGAGGGCCGCGTGCCTGGCAGCGATGGCATCGAGCGCGCTGCGGAGTACTGCGAGTTCTGGATGGAAAAGGCGGGTCTTGAGCCCGCGTTTGCGTCAGGCGCGCAAGCAAACCCCGCGGATCCATGGCGTCAGCCGTTTGCGCTGCCCGGTCGCGATCGCAGCATCAAGTCGAGTTCGATTCTCATCGGCGGCGCGCAGGTCACCGGCACGACCAAGGCGATGAAGAATTCTGGCGGCGGCACGGCGGAACTCCCCGTGACGTTTGTTGGCTACGGCATCGAGAATGGCAAGGACGGTTACGCGAACTTCGCGCCTGACGCGCGATTCGAAGGACAAATCGTGCTCGTCATGCGTGGCGAGCCGCTCGACGCCGAAGGAAAGTCGCGTTGGGGCGGCGACAAGTTCACGAGCGCATCGAGCCTCGCTGCGAAGCTTGACGCCATTCGTCGCCGCGGTGCGAGCGGCATCGTCGTGATCGAACCGCCAGGTTACGCCGGGAAAAAGGCTGATCTCACCGCGATGAGCGCGGAAGCACTCGGCGGCATGATGGGCGTTCCGTGCTTCTTCGCCGATGGCGCGGCCGCCGACGCGCTCGTCAAAGCGTGCGACACCAACGGTCGCGATCTCGCGATGCTGCGCGCGATTTTCGACGAAGGCACGAAGGATGCGCCTGCGCTCCCGATTGCACTGAAGAGCGACGCGCCTGTCACGCTGAAGGTCGACATCGACACCGGCGAAATGATGACGCACAACGTCGGCGGCATTTTGACGGGCCGCGGCAATTTGAAGGATGAATGGATCGTGATCGGCGCGCACTACGACCATGTCGGATACGGCATGTTTGGCGCAGATCCCGCGAATCGCGGCAAAGTGCATCCTGGCGCCGATGACAACGCGAGCGGTACCTCGGGCATGTTGATGTTGGCGAAGCGACTCGCGAAGGCCTACACCGACGCGCCTGCGGATGCGAACTTGCGCAACGTGCTTTTCCTCGCGTTTAGCGCGGAAGAGATGGGCCTCAACGGTTCGCGCGCCTACATCAAGAACGCGTCGATTCCGGCGGACAAAGTCGACATCATGCTCAACATGGACATGATCGGCCGCATGCGTTCGAACGAACTCGTGGTCGGCGGCGTGGAGAGCGCGAAGGGCTTTTCGCAAGCACTCGAGCCGTTCTTCAAGAAGAGCGGTTTGACGATTTACGCCGATCCGAGTGGCCGCGGTCCAAGCGATCACTCGAGCTTCTTCGGCGCGGGCATTCCCGTCCTCTTCTTCTTTAGTGGCGTGCACGACATCTATCACAAGCCTGGCGACGTCGGCTACACCGTCGATCCGCGCGGCGTTCCTGCGATTCTCGATCTCGCACAGCAGATCGCGATGTGGCGTGCGTCGAGCGCGGAACGCTTGGAATATCAAGCGAATCCTGCGCCGCAAGGTGGAGGTCGAGAAGGTGGGGCTCCGCGCGCCGCTGAAACCGCGCCCGGCGGAAGTGACCGCGGCTACGCGCCGGTCCGACTTGGCATTCAGCCGGGCATGACGGAAGACGGCGAGTCGGGAATTCTTGTCGAGAGCGTGAGCCCGAACACGAGCGCCGCCGACGCGGGCATCAAGCCTGGCGACATTTTGCTTTCATGGGATGGTGTGTCGCTCGGTTCAACCGCCGACATGATGGTGAAACTGCGTGCATCGAAGCCAGGCGATGTGGCGAAGATGCGTGTCCTCCGCGACGGCAAGGAACTTGAGATCAATGTGGAACTCAAGGCTTCTTCCGCGCCGCGTCGGCCGCAGAACGATTGACGCGCCACGTCTGAAGACCGCATGGTTCAACGCATGAACAAACTTCATCGATCTCACCGCGCCGCGTCCCTTCGGGGCGCGGCGTTTTCTTTCGCGTTACTCGCACTTGCGGCGTGTTCGCGCGAGTCGTCGGCGCCGGTTGCCTCAACTCCTGCTTCGCCAGCACCAGCGACGGCAACAGCGACGGCGTCATCCACCGCGGATTCCAAGCCGAAATCAACAGAGGTCGATGCATCAACAGCAGCGGCTTCTACGGCGTCCGCCGTGTCCGCCGCGAGCAAACCCACGCCGCCCGCCGACATGTACGGCACGTGTGAGCCTGGCGAGGGTGGCAGCGGCAAGACCTACATGGGTCGCGAGATCGCGGAAGTGATGGGGCACTTCGGTGTCGGTTGGCTTGAGCGGCCGGAGCGCGAACGCGAGGAACGCACGGATTTACTCGTCGGTGCGATGAAGTTGAAAGCGACCGATTCCGTCGCGGATATCGGTGCGGGCAGCGGTTACTTCACGATGCGCATCGCGCCAATCGTTGCAGAAGGCGTGGTGTACGCAACCGACATTCAGAAGGAAATGCTCGACATCGTGACCGAGCGCGCGCTTGAAGAAGGTGCGCACAATGTCATGCCGGTGCTCGGCGAAATCGATGATTGCGGGCTCGAAGCGAATTCGGTGGACGTCGTGCTCTTTGTCGACGCGTATCACGAGTTCTCGCATCCATGGGAGATGATGACGTCGATCGTGCGCGCGTTGAAGCCAGGTGGACGCGTGTATCTCGTCGAGTATCGCCTTGAAGATCCGCTCGTTCCGATCAAGGAACGACACAAGATGAGCGAGGAACAAGCGCGACGCGAGATGGAAGCAGTGGGGCTGCGCTTCGTCGAAAACGTGAATGTTTTGCCGCAGCAACACATCATGGTGTTTGAGCGGAAGTGACGTGTTTGAGCGGTCGAATTTGTCGCGGTCGCCGCTGCGGCGGCTTCCTCTGGTGAGGTCTACGTCAGAGCAAGGGCGCGGTGAACGCCACCTCGGCCCGCCGCGATTCACTCGTGGCGAGGCCGACGAAAGCGAGCGAGAGCGGGCCCATGGTGGAGATTTTGAAGCGAAGCTTCAGCAGCCCGCCAGTCGCGAGCGCTCAAACGCGAGCGCTCCCATCACGGCTCACCTCGGCCCCCGAGGATTCACTCCGAGGGGCGCCGGCCAGAGCGAGGGCGCGGCAAGAGCCGCGCTCGAGCGCTCAAATCACGGCTTCGTGATGCGATGCCCGCAGCACTTGCACGTTGAGAGCACTGGATCCGCCCAGAATTCCTCCATCGCACGCGCGAAGTGATGCACGATGTCCTTGCAATCGAACACCTTGTCGTAGACAAGCGTGTTGCACTTCTCGCAGAAGAAAATGAGGTGTTCCGGCTCGCCTTGCGGACGACGTCGTTCGACCACAAGTCCAAGCGTGTCCGGCCCACGTTGCGGAGAGTGCGGCACGTTCGGCGGAATGAAGAACACTTCGCCTTCGCGAATCTTGTGCACCTTCACGACACCTTCTTCGATGGTCTTCACGTGCACGTCGCCCTTCAACTGCATGAAGAACTCCTCGCTGTCGACTTGGTGAAAATCGTTGCGGGCATTCGGCCCCTTGATGATCATCACGAAGAAATCGCGGCCCGAGTAGAGGTACTTGTTTCCAACCGGCGGCTTGAAGTGCTCGGCGTTCGCATCGACCCACGCGAGCAAGTTGAACGGCGCCATCACCGAGCCATCCAACATCAGACCGTTCGGTTCGCCGGGAGTCTCGGCGATCGACTGGAAACCAGA
This sequence comes from Planctomycetaceae bacterium, assembly GCA_027488265.1. Taxonomy (GTDB): domain Bacteria; phylum Planctomycetota; class Phycisphaerae; order Phycisphaerales; family SM1A02; genus QWPT01. The sequence continues at coordinate 16,256 of JAIYCA010000149.1, read as the reverse complement.
CAGGATGCCGGGGCGGGAAGGGAGTGCGCTCGTTGTCGCGGGAGTCATGCCGACATCGTACGTTTTCCGCGTTTCGTTACGATCCCAATATGTCCCGAACCGTTGCGACTGCTCAGTCGATTCCCTTCGCAAGTTCGCTCGCAGGGCGGCTTCTCCTCCTCGGCATTCTTCCGGGCGCCCTGATCCTCGCGATCATCCTCGTTTGGGGAGCGATCGAGAAGTTCGACAACCTCGAGGCGCTGGCCGAAGAGACGTTGGCGCGCGAAGCACTGGCGTCTTCCTCAGACATCGAGGCATCGAATGTCGCGGCGATGCAGATTGCGCGCACCGTTGCAACCCAACAGGCCACCGGTCTTTTCGGGCAGCGCGAACTCACCGTCGAAATGCTGAGGGCGACCCTCGCAGCGTCGCCCGACGTGACGGCGGTGTACGTTGGGTACGAACCCAACGCCGATGGAAACGACGCTGCGGCAAAGGCGTCGGGACCGAAGGAATGGAGCGATGAAACGGGGCGTTTCATTCCGTATCCCTTCCGCGATTGGACGCGCGGCGATGCGATCTCGGTGAAGCCGCTCGTTGATCTCGAAACGAGTCTCTTTTACGACGGCGTGCGGCGCGCATTCGCGGAGTCGTCGAAGTCCGAAACTCTGGTCACCGAGCCGTACGTGTATGACGGACAGCTCATTGTTGAACAATCGCATCCGATTGTCATCGACGGAAAATTCCGCGGTATTGGTGCGACGGATCGCGCGTTGAGTGCGATTGAAACATTGGTGCGCGAAGGTGCGCGCAAGACTGGCGCGGACGCGTATCTCATCAGCGGTCGCGGCCGCATCATCGTGGCGACGACCGATCCGATCATTGACGCGACGAAGACGGCATCGCTCGAAGGTCAGTTGCGCACAAAGAAGCTCGAAGACACGGCATACGCCTCGTTTCTTGGTCATTTCTTCGACCGCGCTGATCGTGACGGCGAAGTGCATGACCTCACCGATCCTGTCAACAACGAGGAGATGCTTGCAGTCGGCGTGCGCATTGCCGCTGGCGGTTGGACGCTCGTGTTTACGAAGCCACGCGAACTCGTAATTGCACCAATTCGTGCTGAAATCACGCGGAATGCGGTGCTTTTCGGCCTCGCAGTTCTGGCGGCGGGAGCACTTATCACATGGACTGCGATGCACACGAGTCGCCGCATGAAGATCGCGGCGATTGCTTCCGATGCCATCGCCGCGGGTGACCTCTCGACCGACATTCCGCCGTGCCCGCTGAACGACGAAGCGGGTGTTCTGACCCGCAGTTTGCAGCGCATGCAGATGAATCTCAATCGTTTGCTTGTGAGCGTCAAGACGGCGGGCGTGACGCTCGATTCGGGTGCGCTTGAACTCTCGGCGACGAGTCGCGAGCAAGAAGAAATGGCGCATCGATTTGGTGAGTCATCGAGCCAGATTGCCGCTGCGACGCGGCAAATCAGTACGACGGGCACGGAGCTTTCGCGCACGGTCGACGACGTCGAGCACGCGTTTGCGCACACCGCTGGTGTCGCAGACGGAACGCGCGCGAATCTTGCGTCGGTCGATCGCACGATTCGCGAACTTGCCGATGCAACTTCATCGATTGCGGCGAAACTGTCGGCGATCAGCGAGCGCGCGTCGAAGATCGGTGGTGTCGTGACAACGATTGCGAAGGTCGCCGATCAAACAAACCTTCTCTCGGTGAACGCCGCGATTGAAGCGGAAAAAGCGGGCGAACAAGGCCGCGGTTTCTTGGTGGTTGCGCGCGAGATTCGTCGTCTCGCCGATCAAACTGCGGCCGCGACACTCGACATCGAGTCGATCGTGCGAGAGATGCAGTCGGCCGTCGGCGCAGGCGTGATGGAGATGGATCGCTTCGCGGAGAAGGTTCGTCGCGGGGTGGATGAAGTCGTTGCGTCGAGCCGACAGATGGGCGAAATCATCGAGCAAGTCGGCATGAATGCCGAGCGGTACCGCACGGTTGCGACGGGTATGGAAAGCCAAGCGCAAGGGGCTTCTACCATCAGTGAATCGATGGGCGCGCTCGCGGCAGCGGCGAAGCGATCGGTGGAAAGCGCGGAAGAGTTTGGTCGAACTGCGGCCGAACTTCAGCGCGCGAGTCTCTCGCTGCGCGATAGCGTTGCGGCATTCACGCTCAAGACCGATCGACAGGCGTAACAGTCTCACGTTGCTCGAGAAATCGCCCGAGATCGCTCGGGAGTTGTCGCTCACGTCCGCATTCGGGACAACACTTCGTCGACGCGGGAAGCGCATGCAAGTCGTAGGCGCATGCGGGGCAACGATCGTCACGCAGTGTGAGAATCACGGCGAGGCCACATCGTGTGCAGGCGTGTTCGCCGAGCGGAATCGTTGCGAGCGTTTCGCAGCGCGGACAACGCCACGTGAGTTGATCGATCGGGTCCGTAGCAACTGGTTTTGCACGCGTAACGCGCATGGCGATCACGCCAGCGAGCAGCGAACTTCCGGCGACGATGACGAGCGACCAGAGAAGTCGCTCGACAAACCACGGCGTTGATGGAACCGCAATTTCAACGCAAATCACGATGGCGAGCGCGAGAATCGTGGCGGCTGCGATGTGTCGGAGCCAACGGAAGAAGCCGGTCGCTCGACTCAGCGCGAGAAGGTTGCTTGCCCCTGCAGCCGCCGCAATTCCGCCGAGCAGCGTTATGGCGATGGTGAAGGGTTCCCAGCCGCCAAAAGCAATCGGGAGCTGGGTCACTTGCTCATAGAGAAGAAAGAGCACGCCAACAGCAGACGCGAGGAGCGACGCGCCAAGTCCGATCCGTGCGATGCGTCGTTCGGTGGTCGATGCAGCGGCGGGCGCGTCGAGCGAACGAGAAGCAGCCTGACGCAGGCCAATGGCCGCGCACGAAGCGGATGCAGTGATCGGAAGAAAGATCACCGCGACTTCGCCTGCTCGGAAACCGAGGCGGCTTGCGAGTGCGGTGAGTATGGTCGCGAGAAAGACGCCGCCTGCGCCCCAAATGGCGATGGATTCAGCAAGTTGGAGCGAGGTGTCGTCGCGACGACGGCGCTTCAACGCGGGGAGCGCAATCGCCAATGCGGGGACGCCTGCACCGAACCAACTCCACGTCGCTTCCTCGAGGGGCCCGCCGATGAAGAATCCGTCGGCCCAGACGAGTCCGATGATGAGCGCCGCACCGAAACCGACGTAGCTCATACATGTCCATGCAAGCGCGTCGAGGCGAGCGCCACGTTCGCTTGAAACAACCGGCAACATGGCGCACGTCGCAAAGATCACGACTACGGATGTCGCGAGCAATCGCCAAGCAACGGTTGATTCGGTAAAGACTGCTGCGATCCCGATCACCGCCGTAAGAGCGATCGCAACGAGCATGGTTTTCAGCACTGCGGAGCGCGTCGACATGTTGGAAGCCTACCTCGTCTCGGCTCCGATACAGTGCGTTCATGGCTTTCACTTGCAACATCGATCAGCGTGGTCGGAAGGTCCGGTTTTTCATCGGCGCATTTCTTGAGACGATCGGCCTTCTGCTCGGCGTGCTGTGGTACCTCGAGTGGATTCCAGCGTGGACCATTTGGCCCGCGGTGGCGATCTGGATTTCTGCGCTGTTCGTGATTTTTGAAGCGCTCGTCGGTTGGTGCGCGGTTCGCGCGATGGGTGTCAAGACACCGATCTAACTGCGACGAGGAGTTTTGAAAATCGTTGCCACGGTCATGAAAAGTTGTGGCATGATGTAGGGATGCCAACGGGGGAATACGTTGAGAATCTCACGGAGATGCTGAACGCCGCAAGCAGCGGTGACGGCCCAGCGACCGAGCGCCTGTGGCGAACGATTTACGCTGAGATTCACGAGATGGCGGTCCGCGCGTGCTCCGCCGAGGGAACACGCGCGCAGTTGCAGCCGACGATGGTCGTGCATGAACTCTTTCTCAAGATGTTCGGGTCCAATGTGGAGCGCGCGACGTGGGACGACCGCCGTCACTTCTGGGGTTCGGTTGGTCGAGCGATGGGTCAGTTTTTGATCGACGTCGCGCGCACCGAAGGGCGACTTCGGCGCGGCGGCGGGCGTGATCGTGTACCGATCGAATTCGTCGCGGGCGAACTCGAAGATGTCACGCGTGCGCTTTCGCCTGCGACGATCTCCGCGATTGAAGCACTGGATCGACTCGAGCAGGAAAGCCCTGAGAGCGCGCAGGTCGCGCGGCTTCGATTTCTCTCCGGCTTCTCGATTGAGCAAACCGCGATTCTGCTCGACATCGCGCCGCGCACTGTGAGTAAGCGTTGGAATTACGCGCGTGCGTGGCTACGCCGCGCCATCGCGGAGGCGGCGTGATGGATGGTCGGCCCGACGAACGATCTGCGTCGCAGGAGACCGTCGAGCGAGTCTTCGATGAAGCCATCGCGCTCCCCGAAAGTGCGCGCGTTGCGTTTGTCGATGCGAGCGGTCTCGACGACACCGCGCGACGCAAGGTGATCGATCTGCTGCGGTTTCACGTCGCGGAGCCAACACCTTCGGCGATGCGCGTGTCGGAAGTCGAAGGAGAGAAACGACTCGTCGGGGCACGCATCGGCGGCTTTACGGTGACGAGGCTTGTCGGTGTTGGCGGCATGGGTGCGGTGTACGAAGCGATGCAGGATGCGCCTCGGCGTCGCGTCGCGCTGAAAGTTTTGCGGACCCCACTTGCGGGCGGCTCGGCCACGCGGCGATTTCGGCTTGAAGCTGAATTGATGTCGCGACTCGAGCATCCAGGCATCGCGCGTGTGTATGCGTCGGGAATGGATGGACGCGCTCGCCGTGGTGTCGATCGTCGCGCTCAAGATGGCGCGGCTTCGGGCGACGCACCTTCGACTGGAGAGTCTTTCGAGAACGAACCTTTTGGAGGAGAGCCTTCTAGAGGAGAGCCTTCTGGAGGAGAACCTTCTGGAGGAGAGCCGTGGCTCGCCATGGAGTTCATCGACGGAGCGCGGCCAATCACGGAGTTCTGCTGCGAATCACGCTTGTCGCCACGCGCGATCGTTCGGCTTTTCCTCGATGTTCTCGATGCGGTCGCGTATGGGCATGCGCGCGGCGTCTTACATCGTGATCTCAAGCCCGCGAATCTCCTCGTTGGAAGCGATGGTCGTCCACGCGTGATCGACTTCGGAATCGCGAAAGCGATCGACGGCGATCGCGCTGCCTCGCTCGCACTGACGGTGACCACGCGCATCGTTGGAACGCTGCAATACATGAGTCCGGAGCAGTTCGGGCACCGCGACGCGGCCGATACGCGCAGTGATGTGTACGCGCTCGGACTTGTGCTCTTCGAAGCACTTGTGGGTCGACCGCCGTACGTGATCCCGCGCGACGCCGGCATTCTCGCGGCTGCGCGTATGGTGGCGGAATCTCCCGCACCGCGCGCATCGGCACAGGTGCGTGCGCTGGCGGATGGCTTTGGCGCCGATCTCGATGGCATCCTTTCGAAGGCGCTCGAGAAAGACCCCGCGCGGCGTTACCAGTCTGTCGCCGAGTTTGCAGCAGACCTCCAACGAGCACTCGCTGGCGAACCAGTGTCGGCGCGCGTTCCAACGTTCGGCTACCAACTCTCGCGTTTCGTCGCGCGAAATCGCGCCTTCTCGCTGGCCGTTGCAGCATCGCTCGTACTTCTCGCGACGAGCACAACGCTTGCGATCCTTTCCGCGCGCGAGGCGAACCATCAGCGCGATATCGCGGCGCTTCGAACAGCGCAGTACGCGATTGAAACGGCCGACTTTCCCGCCGCGCGAGAAGCACTGGCCTCGCTCGGCGCGGGCGCACGTGGATTCGAATGGAGCGCTGTGCAGTCGCGCGCGGAGGGTTGGCTCTTCGATATCGACTTCGGACAGGGAAACATCTACGAGGTGCTCGACGCACGAGATGGCGAAGTTTTCGTCAGTGCGGCGGGTGACGAATCTGTCGTGATCTCGTCGAAAACCGGCGATGTGCTCGCGCGTGTTCGTGATCCCCGCGACGGAGCACAGACGGAGATTCTCTCGCTCGATGTCGACCGCGACGCGCGGCGCATTGCACGTGGCGGGATGAATCTCGCACCGATGGTGCAATCACTCGATGACGGTCGCATCCTTTGGGAAGGCACGAAACCGAAGAATCTCTTTCCGGCGGTCGCGCTTTCGCCGGACGGTGCACGCGTCGCGTGGGCCAACGACGGCGAGCCGCTGCGCGTGACGAGCGTCGAGGATGGCGCCGTGCTCATCGAGCGTGATTTCGGCGCGTACATTCGTTCGCTCGATATCTCGCCTGATGGATCGCTGCTTGCCATCGGTATCGAGCCGGCGCGACTGCTTGTTGTCGATGCGACAACGCTTGAAGATCGTTGGAGCGCGCCGCTCTCGGGCAGTGACGACGTGCCCGATGTTCGCTTCTCGCGCGATGGCCGCTTTGTGAGTGCGACGAGTTTCGCGGGCCTTGTTGATGTGTTTCGCGCCGACGGCACACGACACGGCGGGCTCAGCGCTCGAGCGCTCGGCGGCGTGGCCACGTATGCGGGCGAGATTTCGCCTGACGGGACACTTGTTGCCGCGGGTGCGATGGATCAATTTCCGCGGATCGAAGAGATCGCAACGGGCCGCGCGTTTCGCTTGCCTGGTCATGATGCGCAGGCTTGGTGTGTCGCGTGGGGAGCGACGCCCGGAATCCTCGCGACGACGGGAACGTCGCTGCGCATTTGGGATCTCGCGATCCACGATCCTGACGGCATGCGCATTGTGCAAGAGCCGTCGAAGGGCATTCGTCTCTCGGCGGACGGCTCACTCGCCGCGACGATCGTGGAGGCAACCGGTGAAGTCGCGGTCGTTGAACTCGCGTCGCGCACTGAACTCGCACGTGTTGGAGTGAGCGAAGGCTTGAGAGGGGCAGTGCAAAGGCTCGCGCTCGATGCGCCACGTCGGCGCGTGGCGATCGCCGCTGGCGGAACGATCTCGGTCTACGCATGCAACAGCGCAACCGACGCCACGCAGCCGAAGCGGGCCACGCAACTCTGGTCGACCGATGCGGCCACACTCGCGACCGCGGGAATCACGACGATTTCAGCCATCGAGTTCTTCGCGGATGGGCGGCTGTGTGTCTCAAGCGGCAACGAAACACTTGTTGCGCTCGATGCAGAGCGCGGCACGCCGATCGCGATCGCGGATCTCAAACCAATCATTGCTGCCAATCCAGTCATCAGCGAACCGGGCGCCATCGTGTCGCTTCGACAGTCGGGTGACGCAATGGCAGCGGCCTCGACGCTTCCGCCGGGCTATCTTCGCTGGAGCGGGCGACCGAATTCGAAACCTTCGACGGCGCTCGGCCTCATGCCGTACCGACGACTCGCGATCGCGGCGTCGGGCGATCTCCTCGCAACGACCGACGTCGATGGCGGGTTGCAACTGATCGATGCGCGCACAATGCGCGAGATTCTGCGCAGTGATCCGCTGCTTTCGGCCGGCCGATTTCTCGCTATTCGACCGCAGCTCGACCGCATCGCAATGACGTCGAATGATGCGCGTCTGGCGATCGTTGATGCGAGTACTGGCGAGCGCATTCTGCGTATCCCGCTGCCCGGTACGGTCGGCGATCTCCGATTCACGAGCGACGGAAGACAACTCGTGATCGGGTGTACGAACGGACGCGTGCTTGTTCTCGGCGAAACAAGCGCGTTCGGAGGTTTGCGACCGCTCGGCTCGGCGCAAACGACGAATAGGGAATGAGAGGAAAGGCCATGACCAACTCCGCGGATGATCGAGCGAGCTCTCGCCAACAGTCGATCGAAGATCTCTTTGAAGACGTGCGCGGATTGCCACCCGATGAGCGTGAAGCGCGGATGGCGGCGGCGCCGGTCACGGAAGAAGTGCGCGCGGAGGTGCGTTCGCTTCTCGCCTTTGATGGCGACACCGTACATATCGCGCCTTCAAGCCCCGCACGCATGGCACCGTTCGATGCAACGTCGTGCCTTGGCTTTTCGGTCGACGGCTTCACGATCCGTGCGGTCATCGGATCGGGCGGTATGGGTACGGTCTTTGAAGCGGCGCAAGAAAGGCCGCAACGTTTGGTTGCACTCAAAGTGCTGAGCACGATGGGTACGCGACAAAGTGCAGCGCGGCGATTTCTTCGAGAGTCGGACTTCCTCGCGCGTCTCGATCACCCCAACATCGCGCGCGTGATTGCGGCGGGCATCTTGCGCAGCGCGGATGGCAGCGAACGTCCGTACTTCGCGATGGAACTCGTGGAAAACGGCCGAGCAATCACGAGATGGATGAAGGAAACGAACCCGTCGCGCGAGGTCGTTTTGGCAAAGTTCGCAGAAGCATGCGACGCGGTTGGCGCTGGACATCGCGCAGGTATCGCGCACCTCGACTTGAAGCCAAGCAATCTCTTGATTGGTGCAGATGGTCGCGTGCGCGTGATCGATTACGGCATCGCGCGTTCGCTTGAGCGTGCCGATCAATCTGTTGCGCCGCTTTCAAACGAATCGCTCGAACAGGGCGTGGTCGGGACGCCGCAGTACATGAGTCCCGAGCAATTCTCGCGTGACCATCGCACGGTCGACTCACGCGCCGACGTCTACGCGCTCGGACTCATTCTCTATGAACTCACGAACGATCGTCTTCCATACGAAATACGCGGAATAGGTTTCCAAGCAATCGCACGGCTCGTCCGTGACGCGCAACCCGTCGCACCTCGATTGGTCGACGCGCATGTGCCGCGTCCACTTGATGCGATCATTCGACGCGCGATCGCGAAGGAACCCGCGCTGCGCTACGGCACAGCCTCTGAGTTGGCCGACGATCTTCGACGATTCCTCGCGGACGAACCTGTAGTTGCCGAGCCCATGACGCGCGTCGAGTCGATCACGCGGATCGTTCGAAAGAACAAAGCGTTCGTTTCCTTGGCGCTACTCGCGTTCGTTGCATCACTTGTGGCTGCTGTTGTCGCAGGAAAATCCGCGTTTGACGCAGAGCGCGCCTCAATACGTTCCGCGCGCTTGGCTTCACTCGCGAATCTCCGCGCCGCAACCGCAGCGATACGTGAAGATGATCCGGCAGAAGCCGCGAAACTTCTTGATCGCGTGCGCATGGAAGATCGTGGATGGGAAGCACGCCATCTCATGGCATCGATCGCGCGACACGAGTTGTATGCGCCGATCTACAGCGAGATTTTGCACGTTGCCGTCGCTGGCGAAACGGGCGAAGTTGCGTGCGGCGTGTCGAGTGGATTTGTGGTGATCGTCGATCCGAAGAAGCCCGAGCCATATGAAATCCACGATTTGCGCGCAGAATTCGGTGAGTTTCCGAGCAAGTACTTTCCAACGATGGCGATTTCCGCCGATGGGCGTCGGGTGCTTGCGCCACTGGGTTCTGGAAAATTGATGGAGCTTGATCGCGATCGTGGAACTTGGCGAGAAATCAGCGGTGGTGGACCATGGTGTGCCGACGCCGATGGTGCGACGGTTGTCGCGGACCTCGGCTCGATCATGTTCTTTCCGAAGGATGCGACCTTGCCTTCGGCGCGCGTCGCGTTCAATGGAAGTCCGCTCCATGTGAGCATCGCGCGTGGTGCGCGCCATGCGACGGCGCTGCTTGCCGATGGAACGATCGTGATGTACGCGATCGATGTTGTGCAAGGCGGTATCACGGAGCGTTGGCGCACGAAGGAAGTTTTCCGTCGACCGCGCATGGTTGCGGTTGCGGACGATGGAAGTGCGGTCGTTGCAGTTTCGCGCGATCCAGAGATCGTTCGACTCAACGGCACCAATGGAGCGATTGAGCGGCGAGGTGAACTTGCGGGCGGCGCAGTCTTTGAAATCGCTTTTGCGCGTGGCGGTGAAACGGTCGCGGCGAGCAGTTGGGCGAACACGATTCGCGTGATTGATGCGAACACCCTTGAAATCCGCGAGTTTGTCGGTGGAACGCTCGGTCACGTCTGGGGCATCGATTACTCACCCGATGATTCGCGCATCATCGGCCGTGTGATTGTTCCGGTTCCTGATCCGACAACTGATCGAGTGGTTCTGGAATGGCTCGGCGGCTACCGCATCGGAGTTTCAGGCGGTACGCGCGACTTCGACATCGGGCGCGATGTTCTCGCCGCGTACGCCGAGATGAGCGAAGGCAAAATCTATCTTGTCGATGTCGATGGGCAACTCGGTGTACTGCACACAGATGATGGCGTGTTGGAACCGATTGGCAATGTTGGCGTTGATGCGCGTGTGTTGCGACGCGTCGCTCGTCTCGCGGAGAGCGACGCGGACAGAGTCGATTCGTTCTACGTTGGCATGTCGACGGGCGCCGTCGTGCGCTTCGATCGCACACGCGACGGCAGCATCGTGGAGCGATGGCGAAGGCAAGTTTTCGGTTCAGGCATCACAGCGCTCGAGATCTCACCCGATCAAGCCTCGGTAGCGTGCGGAGCGCGGGAGCGCACTTGCGTTGTGCTCGAAGGCGAGAGCGGTGATGAACGGTGGCGCACCGCGTTGCCCGTTGGCACCTCGGGCCCTGAGCGTCATCGGGTTTCCGGCTTCGCATTCATCGATGCTGAGCAAGCGCTCGTGCCAATCTCCGTCGACTCGTTGTGTCATGTACCGGTGTTGTCGGTGCGTGATGGGCGAGAGATTCGCGTGTTCAGCCCGGAAAGCGTCGAGATTGAGAGCGTTGTTGCCGCGTCGTACGGGACACTTCTCGGCGTCGGAGTGACTGGCGCGATGCATGGGTATCGCGAGGGCGCGGCAACGGGCGCGGCCAAGGTCGCGCGCAACGGCGGCATCATCGGCGCATTCCCAAACGATGACCGATTTGTGCTCGCCGCGCGTGACGGCTTGCTCCGCATACTTTCGATCGAACTCGATGCCGAATCGGATGGGCAAAATCTCCTTCAGGGTGTCGAAGATTTGATGCGCTTGGATCTCCCCGCGGGCATTGCGATTGCGGTGGGATTCAACCCCACCCGCGATGAAGTTGCGGTGCTTTCGAATCGCGGTCGATTGCGCGTTTGGTCGGGCCGTGTCGATCCAGCTTCGGTTCCGCGCCCAGGTGTTGGTCAACTGGAAGCGTTGCAGCGCGCGGAGGCGAGTCGGAATACCGCAAGCGCGAGAGCGCAGTGACATCGCCGTGACACCGCCGTGACATCATGGGGATATCGGGGAACACCGACACGCAACCACGAAACCTGTCGTCGCGCGTAGACTCGCCCCCTTCACTGGCCACCTCTATGGGTAACGACAGCGACAACTCTGAAGCGAAGAACGATGCTGCTGCGTCGCCTCAAGCGCAACCATCGGTTCGCGCAGGTCTCGCCGCGATTTGGAAGTTCGCGCATGGCGAGCATGTGAACTTCGCGCTCGCAACGGGCGCGCTCGTGGTCTCGGCGGTTGCGCTCTACATCGCGCCACTCGTACCGCAATCAGTCTTCGACACAGTCGTTGGCAACCCTGAGAACGCATCGCGTATCTCACACGCGGTCATCGACGCACTTGGTGGCATCGATCGCGTGCGTGCATCGCTGTGGATTCCCGCCGCCGCGATGATCGGTATCACGATCATTTCGGGTGTTGCGATTCACCTCAAGACGCGCTTCGCGGCCGGTGCCGCAGAGCGCATCGCACGACGCTTGCGCGATCGCATGTACGACCACGTGCAGCGACTTCCGCCTGCAACGCTTGACGCGCTGCCATCCGGCGACATCGTGCAGCGTTGCACGTCGGACATCGAAACGACGCGTACGTTCTGCGCCAATCAAGCGCCTGAAATCGGACGTGCGGTACTCATGCTCGTCGTGCCGTTGCCCATCATGCTGCTTCTCGATTGGCGCATGGCACTCGCATCGATTGTGTGTGTGCCAGCCATGCTTGCGTTCACGGCTGTCCACTTCCGACGCATGGCGCCGTCTTTCGCTGCGAAGGAAACAGCCGAAGGCGCAATGACGACGAACGTCACCGAGAATCTCACGGGCATTCGCACGGTGCGCGCGTTTGGCCGTGCGGCGCATGAGAATGCGCGTTTCGCCGTGAGTTCAGGCGCATTTCGCGACGCCGACGCGCGACTCTTTCAGTTGTTCGCGGGCTTCTGGGCGAAGTCCGATTTGATCTGCTTCTTGCAGCAAGTCGTTGTGGTGGGTTTGGGCGCGTGGCTTCTTTCGCGCGGTTCGCTTGAACTCGGTGCGTACTTCTACTTCCTCACTGTGGTCGCGATGTTCATCTGGCCGGTGCGCATGCTTGGCCGCATGGTGGTCGAGGCTGGCAAAGCATTGGCCGCGGTCTCGCGCTTGGAGGAGATTCTTGCGAAAGACGAGGAGCGCGACCTCGATCCTCGCGCTGAGCGCGCAAAGCCGCTCGCGCCATCCGCGCAAGGTCTGGCGATTCGATTCAGCGATGTGCGTTTTGCCTATCGAGGTGGCCCCGTGGTACTCGATGGTCTCTCTTTCGAGCTCGCGCCTGGTCAAACGCTCGGCCTCGTTGGGCCGTCGGGTTCGGGCAAGACCACCATCGTGCAACTCTTGTTGCGCTTTCATGAGCCCGATGCGGGCGTGATTGAAGTCGATGGACGACCGCTCGCGGATGTGCCGCGCGCGTCGATTCGCAGCGTCGTTGGAACCGTGCTGCAGCAGCCGTTTCTCTATTCGAAGAAGTTGCGTGAGAACATTCGCGCGGGCGCACTTGCGGCCGCCGCACGCGACGAGAGCGTCGAGTTGAGTACGACGATCGCGTGTGTCCATGAGACGATTTTGGCGTTCCCTGAAGGCTACGACACGGTCGTCGGCGAGAAGGGCATGACGCTTTCGGGCGGCCAACGCCAGCGCGTTGCGATCGCGCGCGCGTTGGTCGCGGAGCCGCGACTTTTGATTCTCGATGACGCGCTGAGCGCGGTTGATGCAGATACCGAGACGTCGATTTTGTCGGCGTTGCGCGCACGAAAGTCGGCGCAGACCAAGATCATCGTCGCACACCGATTGAGCGCGGTGATGGATGCGGATCTCATCTTGGTGCTCGATGAAGGTCGCGTGATCGAGCGTGGCACACATGCCGAACTCATTGCGCAGCCTGGGCTCTATCGAACGCTTTGGGAGATTCAGAATCACGCGGACGCAGAGTTGGCTGCGGATTTGACAGGCGAATCGGGCGCAGATTTGGAGTCCACGCATGTCTGAAGTGGAACGGCAAGACGACTCACGATCGCGTTTCACACTTCACGTGTGGAAGCCCATCATCACGCGCGCCATGCGGGAGCGTCGTGGTGTTGGCATGCTCGTTGGTGGTGGCATCGTGGTCGCTGCGATTGAAACGATGTTGCCACTGATGGTCGGGCGCATCGTGGATGAAGCGCGACGTGGCGACAGCGCGGAGCTCACGTGGCCGATCGTGACGTATGCGGCGGTTTTTGTAGTGTTTGCGGCAGGTGTGTGGACGTTCATCTCTGGCGCGGGGCGAGTTGCCACGCGCACGGCCGATCGCCTACGCCGAGATTGCTTCGGCAAACTGCAAACACTCGAGCCTGCGTATTTCGACGTGCGACCAACGGGTTGGCTCGTGTCACGACTCACGAGCGATTGTTCGAAGGTCGCGGGAATTCTCCCGTGGGTCATGCTTGATTTCGCGTGGTGTTCGGCGATTCTCATCGGTGTTGTCACCGCGATGTTCTGGACAAACGCGAACCTCGCGCTGTGGGCACTCGCGGCGGTGCCGTTTATGGCGCTCACGAGCGCGATTTTCCAACGCTTTTTGCTTCGCGCGGGCCGCGAGGCGCGACGCGTTTCAAGCGCGATGACCGCGTCCTACGGCGAAATGCTGCTCGGCGCGCGCACGACAAAGACATTGGCGCGCGAAGACGCGAATCTCGCCGAGTTCCAAACGCTTTCAACCGAGATGAATCTCTGGGCGATGCGCGGTGCGATTCTCTCGAGCGTCTACATGCCGTTGATGTCCATGCTCGCCGCAACCGGCGCGGCACTCGTGTTGTGGCACGGCGTCGAATGGGTACGTTCCGATGAGAAGCTCACGCTCGGAACGCTCATCGCGTTCATGCAGTTTGCAGCGCTGTTTGCGCAGCCTGTGCAAGAACTCGCGCAGCGCTTCGCGGACATCTTGAGTGCATCGAGTGCGGCGGAACGCATCGCCACGTTGTTGTCGACAGAACCTGCGATTCGCGATCGCGATGCATCACGCGCTTCTCTGCGATCAGCTGCCGCCGACGGACGCATCTCGGAATTGCGATTTGAAGCGGTGGACTTTTGGTATCGCGAAGGCGTGCCTGTGCTGCATGATTTCTCGCTCGCCGCGCGGCGTGGGCAGACGATCGCGCTTGTCGGCTCCACGGGTGGCGGCAAGTCGACGATCGTGTCGCTCGCGACCCGTTTCTATGAACCACGCGCAGGTCGCATCACGATCGATGGCGTCGATTACCGCGATTTGCCGCTCGATTGGCTCATTGAGCGCGTTGGCATCGTGCCGCAAGTTGCGCATCTCTTTGCGGGAACGGTGCGTCAGAACATTCGGTACGGTCGCCTCGAAGCGACGGATGCGGAAGTCGAAGCCGCTGCGAGGCGCGTGCGCGCACACACGTTCATCGAGGGCCTTGAGCAAGCGTACGACACGCAAGTCGGTGAGGGCGGCGAACGACTTTCGACAGGCCAGCGCCAACTTGTCGCGCTCGCGCGGGCAGTGCTACGTGACCCTGAAATTCTCGTGATGGACGAAGCGACGAGTTCGATCGACGCGGCGACAGAACGTCTCGTACAGGAGGGCGTCGACGAGATTCTGCACGGCGGCGATAGTGGTGGGCGCATTTCCTTCGTCGTTGCACACCGACTTTCGACGATTCGTCGGGCAGATCTGATCGTCGTCATCGAGCAGGGCCGGATTGCCGAGCAAGGAACGCATCGCGAATTGCTCGCTCGTCGAGGGCGGTACTTCGCGCTGTACACAAACCAGTTCGCTGCCGATCGCGAGCGAGCGCTCTTGCATTTGGAGCGACGAGAAATGAAGGACGCAGAGGAAGCCGCGCAGGTTGCCGCGGTTTCGTCGGGATCGTCGAGCGATGAGTGATGGGTGATGCGTGAGTGCGCGCCTTGGGTCGTATACTGCGCGGCGTGACCCTCTTTCTCTTGAGTATCGGTTGTGCGCTCGGCATCTCGTTTCTTTGTTCGTTGATGGAAGCAGCGCTTCTCAGCTTGACGCCGAGTCAAGTCGCGGAGTTGTCGCAGAAGCATCCGCGTGCCGGCGAGATTTGGCGCGGCTTTAAGAAGCGCATCGATCGACCGATTGCGGTGATTCTCATCCTCAATACGACGGCGCACACGATCGGTGCCTCGGTCGCCGGTGCGCAGTTCGACGAGCTCTTCGGAGATGAGTGGATTTTGGGTTTCTCACTGGCATTCACATTTGTGATGCTGCAGTTCACGGAGATTCTTCCGAAGACCTTGGGCGTGAAATTCAATCGCCAACTCGCAACGCTTGTCGCTGTACCGCTTGCAGTTGTCACACGAATTGCGGAGCCGTTCGTGTGGCTCTTGCATCTTCTCAATCGCCCATTCGAGGGCAAGCGCAACGTGAATGACGCGCCAGCAACGGTCGATGAAATTCAATCGCTCGCGGCGATGGCGCGCATGACGAAGGACATCGACATCCATCAAGAGCGCATCATCCAAGGTGCAGCGCGGCTTTCGCGACGGCACGTGCGCGAACTCATGATTCCGATTGATCAAGTTGTGATGCTTTCGACGTCACAGTCGCTCGCGAAGGCGATCGTTGCGGCGCACATCGATGCGCACACGCGATTTCCCGTGTGCCTTGATGGTGATCGCACGAAGATTCAGGGCTACGTCAACTTCAAAGAGATGATCTACTTCATGAGCACGAATCCGGCGGATCCGACGCTCAAGGGCGTCATGCGGCCGATCACGTTCATTGATGAAGGTTGTCCGGCGACCGACTTGATGAAGGTGTTTATCGATGAGCACGAACACATCGCGATCGTGCGCGGAACCGATGGAAAGCCGCTCGGGCTTGTGACTCTTGAAGACATGATGGAGGAGTTGTTCGGCGATCTCGGCGACGAATTCGATCGCTTGCCGAAGTACGCGCACGCCATGTCGAAGGGGACTTGGATGTTTGGCGGAGGTACGCCGATGAGCGAGGTTTCTGCGGCGACGGGCGGCGTGCTCGCGGCTTCGAACGCAAACTTCGCGACGTGGCTTGAGGCAGAGATCTTGCAAGAGTTCGGCGTGGCACCGTCGG
>JAIYCA010000260.1 GCA_027488265.1 Planctomycetaceae bacterium | reverse complement strand
CGAGCGAAGGCGAACTTCATTCACGCCAAAGCGAGCAAGTTGCGAAGCAGGTTGCGAGCGCTCCAAGAAGCGAGCGAGAGCGGGCGCGGTTCCCACCACAGCCAGCAAGTTGCCAAGCAGGTTGCGAGCACCAACAAAAAAGGCCACTGCGCGATCGGCTGCGCAGTAGCCCCATGGGGGAAAAGATCTTGGTTGACCGTTTGGGGCGAGTGCCCCGAACAGTGTGAGGAGTATAGATATCTCTCGACGGTTGTCGAGATGGTCGCACGCGAAGTCGGTAAAAAGCGAGAAGTGTTCACGCTGCATACTTCACGCGTGGCGTGCATAAATCACGCTTGCAGCGCGGCAAATCCGACGTGCGGCAACGTCAAGACTTGTATTGAAAACTGATTTGTTGCGGCGCTGCGTGCACGCGAGAGTGAGTCTGTAGCGACATCGTTTGCAGCCAAGCAATCGCCTGAACGCTCGGGACTTGCGCGTGTTCACGATGGCATGACTCGCCCTCACCCGCGGATCACACGCACGAATTTTCCTCGCACGAATTTTCCTCGCACGAATTTTCCTCGCACGAACTTTCCTCGCACGAATCACTCACAGACGGATCACGCGCGACGAACTGCGCGCGCCGATCACGCCGCACCGAGGTGTGGCAGCGGTCGCGCGGCCCTCACTCTTCGCGGGTCGTTGCCTTCGGAGTGTTCTCGGTCGATGGGTCAGGATTCGGAGCCTGAGGCGCAGGATTTTGCGCGACGCCAGCGGCCCACAAGATGCCACCTTCGATGTGCTGTCGGAAGAGTGGTTCCTTGAAACTCTCCTTCGTGTGGCCACCGCCCGTGTACCACGAGCGTCCACCCTCAAACTCGTGATACCACGCGATCGGATGATCGCCGTTCATGTTGGCACCCGTGACCGTCGTGTCGTCGAGGCTCATGAGCACACGAACGTCCTTTCGAGGATTGCGGTCGTAGACGTACCACTCATCGGTGCGGGTCCAACGCGCGGGCAGCATGCGCGTCGATGGATGCGTGCGATCCTCGACATCGATCGTCGACTCTTGCACCGGCGGATGCGTCTTGAAGTAGGCGCCCACAAGCTTGCCAAACCAAGGCCACGTGTGCTCCGTGTCTGCGGCCGCATGAATGCCAGCGAAACCGCCTCCCGCGCGGATGAACTCCTCGAACGCGCGCTGTTGTTCTTCGTTGAGAATGTCGCCGGTCGTCGAAACGAACACAATCGCCTCGTAGCGTTCGAGATTCGCCGAGGTGAAGACGTTCGAGTCTTCGGACGCGTCGATGGCAAAGCGGTCCGAGAGCAATTCACGCACGCAGGCGATGCCGTCCGGAATCGAATCGTGGCGGAACCCGCCGGTCTTCGAGAAGACAAGGAGGCGCTTCGTTGGCTCAGACTGTGGGGAAGTCTGCGGCGCGCTTGGCTGCGGTGCGGGCGACGTCTCCGAAGCCTGTGCACCGCCCTTCGCGTTCGTCGGCGGAGCGTCTGCCGCGAGCATGGCGGCAGCACCTATCCCGAGAATGAGGGCTCCGAACATGCTGCCGAGGATGGATCGCGAGGCGCGGTGACGTGGACTACGAGCGTGCATCAGTGCAGCGTCGTGGGCAGCAGCGCGCAAGTCAAGCGGCAAGTTTGTGAACCATCCCGCGAAGTCGTACCCTTGCTCTCCACGATGGACACATCGGACATCGAGCACATGCTCGCCCTCCTCCCGCAGGGCGAGGGAGGTTTGCCGGGGCTCTTGCGCCGGCTCGCCGCGGAAGTACGTCGCATCCTCGACGCGGATGTCTGTCGCGTGTGGATCATCGATAGTCGCGAGCGCGCGAACAACGGCTTCGGCCTTGCAGAACGCGTTGTTCGCCAACCATCCGAACGCGCGGTGCCTGACATTCACGTCGCCGACCCCGATGCGATCCATGCATCGCTCCCCGCACAAGGCTCCATCGAAACGAGTCGCGACGGACGCTCGATCGCACGCGTCCGACTTGCGTCGATCGGCTTCGTCGAAGCAGCACGCACGAGTGCGCCGATCGCGCCGTCGGAACTCGCGCAGGTTCGCGCGTTCGTCGCGCAGCTTGAAGGCGAAGTGGAAGCGCGCTTTCCGGCCGAGGAACTCGAGTCGTTTCGTCACTGGCTGCGCGTACGCGGAGCGATCGATCGTCGCGCGGCGCGCGCCTTCGCGCAGGTTCAAACGATCGAAGAACTTGCGGAGACGATCGATGCCTTTTCCGAAGAACTTACGCCCGCGGAGTACTCGGGTCTTTACTTCATCGATCCGGATACTGGCAATCTGCGGCTCGCGTACGGCCGCGGACTGAACGCCGCCGAGCGCGCCGCCGCTGAGGCAACGGCGATGGAGCGACATCCCGGCATCGTGATGCGCACGGGGCGCGTGGTTGATGTGCCAGATACTGCGATCGAGCGCAACGATGGCATGCCTTCCGGTCACGGACGCGAAGTCCGTTCGCGGCTCTTCATTCCGGTGATGAGCGCCGGAGGTGTCGTCGGGACGATCGGATTTGCGAGTTCGATTCCGCACGCCTACACGTCGCGGCATCGACAAATCCTCGCGTTTCTCGCGGATTTCGCGGGGTTTGCGTACGGACGCATCACCGCACAGCGTGCGATGGTTCGGCGTGGAGAGTTGCTCGAAGCGGCGAACACGGCGGCCGAGCGTCTCCTCGGCGCGCAGGAATGGGAACCTGCGTCGTACGCGGCACTCGCCCTGATTGGTAGTGCGCTCGATGCGAATGCCGTCGCGCTTGTCGGACTTGTCGAGCTTGTCGAGCTTTCGAATGCGCATGATCGCTCAGGCTCGGGTGTGAGTTCGCCTTCCAACTCTTCTCCAAGTTCGGCCAAGACCTCTGCGCCGAACGCACAGAGCACGACCGAACCGCTCGAATTCGCGTGGCAACCGTCGTTCGGGTTTCCTTGGCTGCGCGGCGCGCGGATTCGCAGTTTGAGTGCGCAAGAGCGCGCGGATCTCGCGAACGATCGTGGGATTTTCGTCGATCCGAACGATGGCGGTCCTGCGTTGTTGCTGAAGCCGGTGATTGTCGAGTCCATGCTCTGGGGTGTCATTGCCTATGAGCCGAAGCCGGGCGTCGTACGGCTCATCGATCGCGCAGAGCGTTCAGCATTGCGTGCGTTGGCGCGCGCATTTGGCGCAGCGATTGCGCGTGAGCGACTGGCGAAGGCT
>JAIYCA010000164.1 GCA_027488265.1 Planctomycetaceae bacterium | reverse complement strand
GTCATCGCGGGCGATGTCAATGGCGACGGCTTCCTCGATCTTGTCACACTCGATGCGGGCGAACAGTCGCTTGGCATTCTGAGTTTCAGCGAGGGTGGCAAGCTTCTTCCGATGACACGTTTCCGAGTGTTCGAAACGCGACTCTTCCAAGCGGGTGAACCACGCGAATTCGAGCCGAGTATGGCACTGATCGGTGATTTCACGGGCGACGGCGCGAAGGACATCGTGCTGCTTTGCCACGATCGCATGCTGCTCTATCCGCAGTCGCCGAAACCGACGAAGCCGTGATTCGTCGCAGTCGTGCGAACGCTGCTCTTCGCGCCTTGCGCGATGCGTGGGCACATCACCCCTCTAGGAAGTGGCCAACGAACCAAACGAAAAGGCCTCGGCGAGCCGAGGCCTTTTTGCTTGATGTGCTGTGAAGAACGCCGCAGCGTCTCGCTGCGCGTCGACCGAATTCAGCGCTGCGCCATCGGCGCGTAGGTCGCTGCGTGTGGGCCGTTGTACTTCGCCTGCGGGCGAATGAGACGGTTGTCCATCAACTGCTCGATGCAGTGACCACACCAACCCGACATGCGGCTCAACGCGAACATGCAGGTGAAAAGATCGGTCTTGATGCCGAGGCAGTGGTAGGTCGTCGCCGAGTAGAAGTCGACGTTCGGGAAGATGCCCTTGTCGGCCTTCGCCGCGAGCACGATGCCTTCGATCCGCTGGCTCATCTCGAAGAGACGGAGATTGCCGGTGTCGGTTGCGATCTGCTTCGCGAACGTCTTGAGGTAGGTCGCGCGCGGGTCGTACGCCTTGTAGACGCGGTGACCGAAGCCCATGATGAGCTCCTTGCGCTCGAGTTTGCCCTTGACGTAGTCGTCGACCTTCTCGATCGAACCGATCTCGTCGAGCATGATCATGACTTCCTCGTTCGCGCCGCCGTGGAGCGGCCCCTTCAGCGTGCCGACCGCGGTGGTCATCGCGCTGTACATGTCCGAGAGGGTCGCGATCGTGACGCGCGCCGCGAACGTCGAAGCGTTCAGCCCGTGGTCCGCGTGCAGAATCAAGCAGATATCAAGGCCCTTCGCCATCGCGTCGGTTGGCTTCTCGCCGTTCAACATCCAGAGGAAGTTGGTCGCGATGTCCATTGACTTGTCGGGACGAACGAATGCCTTGCCCGAGCGGTGACGATCGAAGTTCGCGATCAAGGTCGGCGTCTTTGCGACCAGTCGAAGCGACTGACGCTTCGCGCGCTCGATGCCTGCGGGGTTGGTTTCGCTCGACTCAGCGTCCTTGTCATGCAGCGCGAGCGCCGACACCAGCGTGCGAAGGGCGTGCATCGGCACGGCGTCCTTCGGGAACGACTTGATCATGTCGTAGATCGCGTCTGGAATCTCGTACTCCGCCTGCAGCGCGCTCTTCAGCGCATCGAGTTCGGCCTTGGTTGGAAGCTTGCGATTCCAAAGGAGATACACCGTCTCCTCGTAGGTCGAATTGCGCGCGAGGGTGTCGATATCAATGCCGACGTACTCAAGGACGCCCTTTCCGCCATCGATGAACGACATTTGCGTGTCGGCGGCGATGGTGTTGGCGAGACCCTTGTCGTAGAACGGAGCGGCGGGTGCGGCGGGCGTAGACATGGTGGTAGGACTTACGGTCGTAATCGTGAATTGAGGCTGGGTCTGGGCGACAGACATGTTCAATCTCTCTCGGCTCTGTATTCGTCAGCCACGGTCCGCCCCATGAGCGCTCCATGAGCAATCCATGAGCAATCCATGAGCGGCGAGGCGTTGATTCTCTCTGAAACTCGCGCACGCCATTGAAGCGGGCACGACTCGGCCGCCCTTCGCACTGAACAGCCCGTCGGTTGCGAAGAATGTCGATGCTAGCGAATCGGCGTGCAGAGGGGAACGCGTGGCGGTGCGCCTTCGCTGAATTCCAACGTTCTCGGCGCCCTTCAAAGGGCCCCGAGTGGGCAATCTTCAGGGAGCGGCCCTTATCATCCCGCCCTATGTTTCTAATCCCGACGGGTACTGATCGCGACGGCGGACATCGACCCCTGTTCGTCCCGCTGCTCGTCGCGGTGACGGTGCTTTGTTTTCTACTCACGGACAGCCATCCGAGGTCACCCGCAGAGGTCGCCGATCGAGTCCAAATCCTGACTCGATACGCCATCTCGTACAAGTACTTCGAGTGGTGGCAGCCCATCACCTATCAGTTCCTGCACGGTGGATGGTTCCACCTACTCTCGAACATGTTCTTTCTTGCGGCCTTCGGCGTCGTCCTTGAAAGCCGTCTCGGTCGATTCGGGTTTCTCGCGATCTACCTCGCCGGCGGAGCTGCCGCGGGCATCGCTCAAGCGTGGATCGGTCATTGGCTTGACCCTGCGCAGGGGTTCGCCCCCGCGATCGGCGCGAGCGGTGCGACGAGTGCGCTGCTCGGCGCGGCCTTCGCGCTCTACCCCCGCGCCAACGTGCGCGGTATCGCGATCCCGCAATTTGCGCCAGCCCAAGTGTCGATCCAGTGGATGATGGCGTTTGCCGTTGCACTGGATGTCGTGCGCACGATCGTCGATTGGTCGGGCGCG
>JAIYCA010000306.1 GCA_027488265.1 Planctomycetaceae bacterium | reverse complement strand
TCAAGATCGACATCCCGAAGTTTCTGCTGCACGACCGCGCGCGATTGCGCGACGCGAAGCTTTCACCAACAAGCGAAACGCACACGCTGCAGCTTTGGCGATGGCTCGCGGAACGCCCGATCTTCTTCCGATTCGCGATCGGTGCCGTGCGACTCCACGCGCGCATGCTCGGCCAACGAGAGGGATCGAATGGCGACGCACGCGCGTGGCTCAAGTCGGCGCCCGGCCCCGGCGCTGGGTGGACCGCAACGCGCGACCTCGGCGTCGCAACTGGCGAGAGCTTCCGCGATTGGTTCGCGAAGCACGACGCACGCCGACAACAGTCGGGAGGCTCGCAGTGACTGCGCGCGATCCTTCTGTCGACGCGTTGCTCGCACGCGTCCGCGCGGCGGTGCGTGCACAGCGTGTGACGGTCACGACGGTGCCCGACCAGACGGTCGTTCGCCGCATTCCGCGCGATCGCGCGGGGCTCGCCGAACTCACCGACCTCTTCGCAACGAAGGCTGCCGCCGTCGGCATGCGCGTGACGCGCTGCGACCACGACGCTGGCCTCGACGCGGCACTCACGAAACTGCTTGAAAACCGCGGGAAAACGGTCGTTGCCGTGCGCGACACAGCTCTTGCCGCGCGCGCGACGACCGCGGTCGGCGCCGCGGGCGCGCACCTCGTCCCGAACGACAACGACGACGTGCTCTTTGACTGCGAAGTCGGCATTACCGACGTCGATGCAGCGATCGCCGAGAGCGGCTCGATCGTCGTTTCGACGAACGGCCGCATCCGCAACGCGTGGATCACGCCGCCCGTTCACATCGCCATCGTGCGCGCGTCACAGATCATTCCCGACTTGGTTGATCTTTTCGAGTCACGCCCCGATGGATCACAAACCGACGCGCTCGACGCGGCATCGACGACCATCATCACAGGCCCATCGAAGACCGCCGACATCGAGGGCGTCCTCGTGACAGGCGTACACGGCCCTGCGGTGGTTGAGATCGTGCTCGTTGGTTGATGGTGTGGCCCATGCGCCACTCCATCTCACACCACATACCCCATCTCTTCGGGTGCGCGATACGCGTGTGAACTTTCATTCGACCCCTCTCCGCTGGGTACTCTCGGCGCGAGGGATATGCGATGGACGATGAACCGAAGCCATACATTTTTGAGTGGAGCGAAGAGAAATCTCGGTCGAACTGTCGGAAGCACGGATTCGAGTTTCAGGAGGCATCGACGGTCTTCTCTGACCCACGCTCCATCAATATGTTCGACCCAGATCATTCCTTCGACGAAGACCGATGGCTCGTCCTTGGTCGATCAGAGAAAGGACGGATTCTCGTCGTGAGCTACACCGAGCGGCCACCCTACACCCGTATCATCAGCGCCCGAGCTGCGACACGTCGAGAACGGAGCCAATATGCGTAAGCGTAAAACCGTTTCAAAGTCGAAAGCCCCCGCGCTGCGCGAGGGCCGAGACTCGATGCGCGCTGAATACGACTTCTCGAAAGGCGTGCGCGGAGTGACTGCACGACGCTTCGCAATCGGCTCCAACATCGTGGTGCTCGACCCCGATGTCGCAGCACACTTCCCCGATTCTGCCTCGGTCAACCGCGCACTTCGCGCGCTGACGAACGTCGCGACGAATTCAACCACCGCGACGCGCAGCAAGCGGAGCGCGAAGGCGTCACGGGCAAATCGTGTTGCGGGCACGAAGAAACCAAGCCGCCGCAGCGCCTAAATTCTGCTCAACGTCGTTTCTGCACAACGCTCTTACCGACACGAAGACACACGCGCAGCAACTTCAGAATTGCAGCGAGGAATCGTGGACGCCGACGCGAGGTCTCACACCACCAGCGTCTCGGGTTCTTCGATGAATTCCTTCAAGCTCGCGAGGTACTGCGCGGCCATCGCGCCGTCGATCACGCGGTGATCGAGCGACAACGTCGCCTGCATCTGTGTACCAACGACGAGTTGCCCATCGCGCACGACCGGCTGCTGCACGGCAGCGCCGCACGCGAGGATCGCGGAGTTCGGCGGATTGATGATCGCCGTGAAGTGCTCGACGCCGAACATACCGAGGTTCGAAATCGTGAACGTCGCGTCGGACATGTCCTGCACCGAAAGGCCCTTCGTGCGCGCCTTCTCGGCGAGGGTCTTTGTGTCGGCCGAGATCTGGCGCAAGCTCTTGTGATCGGCATCCTTGATGACGCCGACGACGAGACCGCCGCCCTTCTCTTCGGGCAGCGAAATCGCGACACCGATGTTCACCGTCTCGTGGATGCGGATGTGATCACCCGCGAAACTCGCGTTGAAGTACGGATGCTCGGCCATCGCGAGCGCGCACGCACGCACGAGGAAGTCGTTCACGCTGAGTTTCACGCCCGACGACTTCAACTTCTCGTTGTAGCTCTGGCGAAGATCGATGAGTCGATCCATGTCGAACTTCATCGTGACTTGGTAGTGCGGAATCGTCGTCTTCGACTCGACGAGGCGACGCGCGATCGTTTGGCGCATGCCCGTGAGCGCGACATCGCGGCCTGGAAGCGCGAGCGCGAGCGGCGCGCTCGGCGTCTGCACGCCACCCGTCGAGACAGCCAATGCCTGCGACGGCGAGATGGTTGCCGCGGCCGCGGACGCCGTCTTCATGCTCGCCTTGTTCTCAATCGCGAGTTCGACATCGCGCTTGATGACGCGACCGCCGGGGCCCGTGCCCTTCACGGTGCGAATGTCGACGCCCTGCTCTTCCGCCATACGACGAGCGACAGGGCTCACGCGCATGCGCGGGCCGTCGTCTTCAAGTGACGGGAATCCTTCCATGCCGTGGCGCGTTTCGGTTTGCACGACAGGCGTTGCAGCGGCCGCGACGGGAGCCGCCACTGGAGCCGCAACAGGTGCTGGTGCTGCGGGCGCTGGCTTCGCCGCGGGTGCGGGTGCCGCCGCAGTTGCGCCGCCGCCCGACTTGCCACCGCCAGCCTTCACCGACGCGACATCTTCACCTTCGAGTGCGATCAGCGCG
Source organism: Planctomycetaceae bacterium (assembly GCA_027488265.1). Taxonomy (GTDB): domain Bacteria; phylum Planctomycetota; class Phycisphaerae; order Phycisphaerales; family SM1A02; genus QWPT01. The sequence continues at coordinate 3,945 of JAIYCA010000306.1, read as the reverse complement.
ATCGTCGTGCCGACCTTCACTTGCTTACCCGGCTCGACCAAAATCGCCGCCAACTTGCCGTCGTCGAAGCACTGCATCTCCATCGTCGCCTTGTCGGTCTCGATGTCGGCGAGCACAGATCCGGAGCGCACAGCGTCGCCCTCTTTGACGTTCCACTTGATGACGGTGCCCGCTTCCATCGTGTCAGAGAGACGAGGCATGGTCAGTTCGATCGGCATAGGTATCTCGCTGTGCTTTCTGTCGGATCTGGAAACACTTCACACACTGCCTTCACGCCGCGACGACTACACGTCGCAGCCTTGAGACTTCCGCTGCCTCACGCGCGATAGGTCGCCGCGCGCACCGCTTCGCAAATCTTGCGAACGTTCGGCAAGTACTCCTGCTCGAGCTTCGACGAGTACGGCGTCGGCACGTCGTCCGAGTGGACGCGGTAGACGAAGTTGTCGAGATCGTCGAAGCAGTGCTTGTGGATGAGCGCCGCGAGTTCGCCGCCGGGCGACGAGAAGCTCCACGACTGATCAACCACCACCGCGCAGTTCGTCTTACGGACACTTTGAATGACTGTCGGCATGTCGAGCGGACGAATCGTGCGAAGATCGATCACCTCGCACGAGATGCCTTCCTTCGCAAGAATTTCCGCCGCTTCGAGGCAGAAGTTCACCGGGCGACCCCACGAGCAAAGCGTGCAATCGGTGCCCCGGCGGCGGACAGCGGCATGACCGAACGGGATGAGGTACTCACCCTCGGGCACGTGGCCCTTGTTGCCCAGCATGCGCTCGCTCTCGAGGAAGAACACCGGATCGTCGTCGCGAATCGCGGTCTTCATCAGGCCCTTCGCATCGGCGGGGCACGACGGAATCACGATCTTGACGCCGGGGACGTTCGAGTAGAGCCCTTCGACGCACCAAGAGTGCGTCGAGCCGAGCTGTCCACCTGCGCCGTCGTTGCCGCGGAACACAATCGGGCAACCCCACTGGCCACCCGACATGTAGAGCATCTTCGGTGCGTTGTTCAAAATCGGGTCGGCCGCGACGAGCGAGAACGACCACGACATGAATTCGCAAATCGGACGAAGGCCGATCATGGCCGCGCCGATCGCCATGCCTGCAAAGCCAGATTCGGAAATCGGCGTGTCGATGATGCGACGCTCGCCGAACTCCGCAAGCATGCCCTTCGACACCTTGTAGGCGCCGTCGTATTGCGCGACTTCTTCACCGAGCAAGAACACGCGCTTGTCGCGGCGCATTTCTTCACTCATCGCTTCGCGAATCGCGTCGCGGAATTCGATCTCGCGGGTTGGACCGCCGAGAGTTTCCGGCTCGCGGAAGACGGGATTGCTCATGACTCCACTGCTGAGGACTGCGGTCATACGAGACCTTCCTTTCCATTCGTCGCGCGGAAGCTGCAGACGTTGGTCGCGCCTCCGGTGAAATCAGGTTGCGACGAGCCTGGGAAGCGGCCCCACGGCTCGACGAAGACATCGGTGTAGAGATCAGACATCGGCGGCTCAGGCGACTCGTTCGAGAACTGAATCGCGTCGCGCACTTCTTCGCGGCACGAAGCCATGATCGACTTGATCGTTTCGTCGGTGATCACGCCGTGCGCAAGCAGCGATTGCTCGTACTTGCCGATCGGATCGTTCGACTCGTGACGCTCTTCTTCTTCGCGCGTGCGGTACTTGCGCGGATCCGACATCGAGTGACCCTTGTAGCGGTAGCACTTCATATCGACGAATGCCGGACGCGAATTGGCGCGGCACCACTCGGCGAGTTCGTGCATGTCGTGGTAGACGGCGAGCACATCCATGCCGTCCATCGTCGCTTCCTTCAAGCCGTGCGCGCGACCCTTGATGCAAAGGTCGTGGCTCATGCTCGTACCGCGATGAATCGCCGTACCCATCGAGTAACCGTTGTTCTCGACGATGAAGATGACCGGAAGATCGAAGAGGCCCGCAAGGTTCATCGCTTCGTAGAAAGCACCTTGATTCACCGCGCCGTCGCCGAGGAACGCGAGCGTCACGCGGCGGTTCTTGCCACCGTTGATGACTTCGTCTTCGTACTTCGTGCCGAAGGCGAGACCCGCACCAAGCGGCGTCTGCGCGCCGACGATGCCGTGACCGCCGTAGAGGTTGTTCGGACGATCGAACATGTGCATCGACCCGCCCTTGCCCTTCGCGCAACCGCCGACCTTGCCGTACATCTCGGCCATGCAAGCGCGCGAGGTCATGCCGCGCGCGAGCGCGTGACCGTGATCGCGATACGCCGTGACGATCGGGTCTTCGTGCTTCATCGCGGCGGTGCATCCGACGGCGACGGCCTCTTGACCGATGTACACGTGGCAGAAGCCACCAATCTTCTTCTCTTGGTAGCTCTGCATGCAGCGCACTTCAAACTCACGAATGAGGTGCATCTGACGGAGCCACGAGATCAGTGTCTCGGGTGGAAGACTCGGTAACTTCCGAGGTTGACTCGTGATGGGCTGGCCTGTGACCGGCGTGGAGGAGGAGGTCGAGATCGACATGGTGAGAGAGCCCACTTGGGAAATCGCTCGGAGTCCGCCGGCGTCGGCCGTGCGGGAGCGCGACGGGACACCCGCGCGCGAGAAACACAACCACCGCGAACGGTGGCGAGTCGTGCATTTATACCCGATTTGGCCGTGATTCGGCAAGGCTTCGAAGGCGATGCCGCCGCGCGCCGCCACCGCACAAAGAACGACGGCGCCGTGATTTACGGCGCCGTCGCGTGGTTCTTGAAGTGACAGGGTTTCGCTGCGTGTTCAGCCGCCCCGCCTGCGGGCGTGCCGACTTCAGCCGCCCTTCGTTTCGCCCGCTGTTTCACCATTGGCGCTGGGCTTGTCCGTTGCAGCCGCTTGCGCCGCTGCTTCGAACTGCTTGAGCGTCTTCGCCTCGAGGATCAGCAGAGCCAATTCAAGTTGCGGATCGATGCCCTTTGTCAGGAGGTCTTGCACGTCTGGACGCGGCTTCTGATCTTCGACGGCCTTCCACTCTTCGATGACGTCCGCGTCTTGGCGCAAGACGAGCGACTTCTCGATTTGCTCCGGCGTCATCTTCACGACGAGGTCAGGATTGACACCCCAGTCGGTCGCGCCCGGCTTCTTGTGGACGAGTCGCTGTTCGACTTCGCCCGGTCCCGGCGCGAGGTAGTAGTACTGCGTCGTGAGTTTGAGGCTTGCGTTCTCGCCTTCGCCAGGGCCGCTCACATCATGCACGGTTTGGACCGAGCCCTTGCCGAAGCTGCGATCGCCAAGCACCACTGCACGGTCGTGCGCCTTCAAGCAGCCGGACACGATTTCACTCGCGCTCGCGGAACCTTGATTGACCAACACGACGAGCGGAAGATCCTTCAGCACCGCGCGGCCTGGCTCTGCGCCCTTTTGGTAACGCACGCGGCCGTTGCGATCCTTGCAGCTGACGATCATGCCGCGCTCGACGAATGCGTTCGAGAATTGCTCGGCGCTCGTCAGAAGACCGCCTGGATTGTGGCGAAGATCGAGAATGAGACCGTTGAGCGGACGCTCCGCACGCATTTCGCGGATCGCCTTGAGGAAGTCGTCGAAGCTGTCGGCGTTGAAGCCCGTCAAGCGGACGTAGCCGATGCCCGAATCGGGCGAGACGAACCAATCCCACACGGGTTGGCCCTTCTCATCGAGCGCTTTCTTCCACCAACCGTTGACCGAGCGAATCTTGATCTGCTCGCGCACGAGCTTGAGATCGATCGGCTCTTCCGCACCATCACGCTTCACGGAGAGCGTGACCGTCTGACCAGCCGGACCCGTGATCGAATCAACCGCCTTGTTGAGCGTCCAACCGACCGTGGCCTTCCCGTCGACGGCGACGATGCGATCGTCGCTCTTCACGCCGGAGCGCGCAGCGGGACTTCCTTCGAGCGGATTGACGACCTGAATGTCGCGGCGATCATCGTGGCG
>JAIYCA010000183.1 GCA_027488265.1 Planctomycetaceae bacterium | reverse complement strand
CAACGAAAGAGGAAAAGATGAATAGCAGCACGCTCGCCGGTTTGGGTCTCGCCATTGCTTCCACCATCGCGACCGCCGCTTCAGCGGATGTCACGATCTCCTTGGTCGGCCGGAGTTTCTCCGGCTTGAGCTTTATCGAAGCCCTCGACTATGAGGCAGGCCAAGAACTCGTCGGCGTCCTCACGGCAGCTTCCATCAACGTCACGCTCGACGCATCTGTCGCCTACACGTACGCAGACGATCTGTGCTTGTACGTCGGTGGCACAGAGTTCACCACCGGAGGTCTGCTTCAGATCGGTGGCTATGACAACCTAGGAGCAAACGAACGCCTTGGCTGGCCGAACGGAAATTGGGACGCTCCTGGAACCACGTCGATCGGCACCGTCACTTTGCTTGAGGCGCTCCAATTCAATGGCAATCGCCTGACCGATGGCACCATCTGGATCGGGAACGGTTACGGGTCGGACGAAGCGTCCGGAACTTGGACCGGAACGATCACGCTGCACGGCGTGGACGTGATCCCCGCCCCGGGCGCCATTGCCTTGCTCGGACTTGCCGGATTGGTTGCACGCCGTCGCCGCTGATCCGCCGTTGACGAGTTTGCCCGACGAGACCATCTCCCACGAGCACTCGGGCCGCAAACTCGCTCCACGCGCCCCACAGGGCTCAAGAGCAGAAAGGCCGACATTCAAACGGCCAGCAATCCATACATGACACCAACCGGGCAACCTTCAGGTGGTCCGGTTGGTGCCTTTTGACGCGTGGCACGAACGAATGCACCAAGAAATCGCAGCTCATCAAACGCAATTCAGAGTACGAGTTTCGCCATCACGACGATGACGACGATCGCGACAAGATCGAGGACGAGCCCTGCACGCATCATGTCGCGCACTTGGACGCGGCCTGACGCAAAGACGAGCGCGTTTGGCGGCGTTCCCACTGGCATCGCAAAGGCCCAACTCGCCGCAAAGACGGCGGGAATGACGAGTTGCTCTGGCGCAACACCGAGGCCTGGGGCGATGGCGCCAACGATCGGAACCGCCATCGCGGCCAGCGCCGTGTTCGAGGCGACTTCGCTCGCGAAGACGAGTATCGCCACAATCACCGCCAAGACGCCGAGCGACGGTAAGGCCCCCGCCGCCTCAAAAACGGCTCCGAGAGACGCCGAGAGCCCGGTGCGCTGCATGGCGTCGGCGAGGCAAAGTCCTCCACCAAAGAGAACGAGCACGCGCCACGGGACCTGCGCAAAATCGCGCGGCGCGAGCACTCCTTGGCCCGAACGGGCTTTGCTCGGCGCGAGAAAAAGGAGCCCCGCAGCGGCAATTCCGATGGTGCCGTCCGAGACGTTCGGAGCCGAGGATTTCCAGAACTCCCGCGTCACCCACGCGGTGACGGCCGCTAAGAACACGACCAGCGCGATCCATCCGTCGCGCTCGAGCGGCGGGAGTTCTCCGGCGCGACGCGGCACCGTGACACCCTTCGCGGGGAAGAGCCACACGCCGAGCACAACGATCGCGAGTGGAAGCATGACGAGGGTGGTTGGCACGCTGAATCGAAGCCAGCGGAAGAAGTCCATCTCGACGCCGTTCTTCGAAAGCCACTCGATGGCGATCGGGTTCGGCGGACTTCCGATCGGCGTGAGCGCGCCGCCGATACTCGAGGCGAAGGCAATGCCGAGGAGGAGCGACACCGACCAACGCGCGGCACCCGCGGAGGATTGCTTGCCGTGTGCCGAGTTCGCCGCGTCGCGCGCTTGCGTCCCGAGCGCGATCGCGAGCGGCAACATGGTGGCTGCCGTCGCGAGATTTGAGACAAACGCGCTCAAGAGCGCGGTCGCGAGCATGACCGCCGCAAGCACCGCGATCGGCCGCGTACCCGCGATCGCGATGAGTCCTTCCGCGAATCGGCGCGAGATGCCGCCGCGATCAAGCGCCAACGCGAGCAGCGCACCGCCACCGAAGAGAAACATGACGTCGTTCGCGTACGGCGCAGCGATCTCGGCGGGCTTTCCAACTCCAAGCGCGGCGAGCGCGACGAACGGCAGTAGCCCCGTCACCGCAGGATCGACCGCGAGGGTCACCCACCACGTCGCCATCCACACGAGAAGCCCGAGGACCCACGACGCGTCGGCCGAAAACGCACCAAACGCTCCCACCGCAGGATGTGTCGCAAGCACCGCCGCGATGGCGAGCGTTGGACCAAGCGCGCGACCAACTTTCGCGATCGTTTGTGATCCATCCTCCAACTCATCGATGGCCGAGACCTCGCCATTCGCCGCACGCGGAGGCGATCCTGTTTCGAGGCTTGTTGCCCGCGCTTGATCCATGACGGGGACGATACCGCGCCGCCTGTAGTCGATCGTTTGGTTCGTTCCCCGATGGCGCAACACAGACAGCGCGTTCTGGATGGCGCGCTCTGGATGGCGCCTCGGAGGCGGTGTTCGTCGATGCAAAGGCTCGACTTCCGAGTTTCCAGTCCCGAGTTTCCAGTCCCGAGTTTCGAGTTTCGAGTCCCGAGTCCCGAGTTTCGAGTCCCAAGTTTCGAGTCCCAAGTTTCGAGTTTCGCGAAGTTTCCACATTCGCCGTCCCGCGATGCGGTGCATGCTCCAAAGACCGCCATGCCCCGCGCCCCACGCACCCCTCGTCTCATGCCTGTGTGTCCCACACCCGTGTCGTCCGCACTCGCGGGCGTGGCCCTCAGCCTGCTCACCGCATCGGTCGCCCTCGCGCAGACGGGGAACTTCACGAACTTCGAGTCGCCGCAGACGCACCCGATTGAGGTGACGCCCGACGGCTCCGCGCTCCTCGCTGTCAACACCGCGGACGGTCAACTTGAAGTGTTCGAATTGGTCGGCGGCCTCCCCGTGCGACGCGGCTCGGTCGCGGTTGGCGTTGATCCCGTCTCGGTGCGCGCGCGCTCGAACGGCGAAGCGTGGGTCGTCAACCAAATCTCTGACTCAGTCAGCGTCGTGGACCTCGCCACGATGCGCGTCACTCGGACGATCCTCGTTGGTGATGAGCCCGCGGACATCGTCTTCACGTCGAAACCCGCGCGCGCCTTCGTGTCGCTTGCGATGTCTTCGCGCGTCGTCTCGTTTGATCCTGCCGCCGCCGCGCCGACGCTGACGACAACTACGATCGCCGGCGCTTCGCCGCGCGCACTCGCAACGAGCCCCGACGGCCGCACGGTCTACCTCGCGATCTTCGAGTCGGGAAATCGCTCGACGGTCGTGCCGCGCACCATCGTGAACAGTACCGCAAGCCCCTACAACGGCGTCAATCCGCCGCCGAACTCTGGCAACGCGTTCGATCCGCCGCGCACGCCGGGTCAACCCGTCGCGCCGCGCGTGGCGCACATCGTGCGAAAGAACGCGCTCGGCCAATGGATCGACGACAACAACCGCAACTGGTCGAGCCTCGTGACGTGGGACGTGGTCGACAACGACATCGCAGTCATCGACGCCGCGAGCCTTGCAACGAGCTACGTGCCAAGCCTGATGAGTTGCGTTGCTGGTATCGGCGTTGCGCCGAACGGCACCGTGCTTGCCGTTGGCATCGAAGCGCGCAACGAGATTCGCTTCGAGCCGAAACTCGATGGCGTCTTCGCCAAGATGGTCGGCGCGTTCACTGGTCCCGGTGGCACCGCGCCCGTTGTGCGCGATCTCAACCCGCACCTCACCTACGCGTCGAGTTCGATTCCCGAACTCGAACGCTTCCAATCAATCGGTGATCCGCGCGGCGTCGCGTGGATGCCCGACTCAAGCGCCGCGTACGTCGCATCGCTTGGAACCAACTGCATCATCGCAATGTCGCCCTCGGGCGCGCGCCTCGCGAAGATCGGCGTCGGCGAAGGTCCGAGCGGCATCGTGATGTCGCCAAACGGCCAATTCGTCTACACGCTCAATCGTTTCGAAGGCTCGGTGAGCGCTGTTTCGACCGCGGGCGCAAGCGAAGTTGCACGTTCGACGTTCCACGATGCAACCCCCGCCACCGTGCGCGCGGGACGCAAGTTCCTCTTCGATACGAATCTCACGTCGGGCCTCGGTCACGTTTCGTGCGCGACGTGTCACATCGATGGTCGCAGCGATCGACTCGCGTGGGATCTTGGCGACCCAACAGGCGTCGTCGAAGCATTCGACGAGGTTTGCCAAGTCGCCGCGCCGGGCGCGTGCATTTCGTGGCATCCGATGAAGGGCCCGATGACGACGCAGACGTTGCAAGGCATCATCGGCAACGAGCCGTTCCACTGGCGCGGCGAGAAAGACGATCTGAGCGAGTTCAACGTCGCGTTCACACACTTGCAAGGCCGCGGCAGCGAGATTTCTCCGACGGAAATGGCGTCGCTCGAGAACTACCTCGCATCGCTCGTCTTCCCGCCGAATCCAAACCGCAACATCGACAACACGCTGCGCACCTCGGTTGCGATCTTCGGTGGCACGCAGACCGGTTTCAACGTGACGGGGAACGCGGTGACTGGGCAGAATCTCTTCAACACGGGCCAGTTCTTCGCGGGTCCTCCGGGCGCCCCGGGCCTCACGTGCGTCTCGTGCCACGCGGGCGCGATCGGTTCGAACAACCGCGTCGATATTCCGGCGCCTGGCGGCGAAAACCAGAATCGCAAGAACTCGCACCTGCGTGAACTCTGGCGCAAAGTCGGCGCGAGCAACACGTCGACGACGGCGTTGCGCGGCTTCGGCTTCGAACACAATGGTGAGAAGTTCACCTTCCAAGACGCGATCACGACCGGTTTCAATTTCGCGAACACTCCGACGGGCCAACAACAGCGCCGCGATATGGAAGCGTTCTGCATGTCGTTCAATTCAGGGACGCACGCAGGTATCGGGCAGCAGACGACGGCCACGGGCGTTGGGAATGACACCGCGCGCATCAATCAGTTCGTCACGATCGCAAATGCGCCGAACGGCCTCGGGCTCATCGTGAAGGGACGCGTCGGCGGTGAAGCGCGCGGATGGATGTTCGTTGCGGGCTCGTTCCGCTCTGACCGCGCGGATGCGCCGACGCTTTCGCCGGCAGCGTTGCTTGCGCTCGCCGCCGCAGGCAGCGAACTCACCTACACGCTCGTGCCGCCAGGCTCGCAAACACGCCTCGGTATCGACCGCGATCTCGATGGATTCTTCGATCGCGATGAACTCGATGCAGGCAGCGATCCCGCCGATGCGTCGAGCGTTCCCGGCGCGTGCGTTGGCGACATCTCGCCTGCGACACCGGATGGTCTCGTGAACGGTGGCGATCTCGGCGCGCTTCTCTCAGGCTGGGGCACCGCAGGTGTCACGGACATTGATGGCAGCGGTACGACCGACGCCGCGGATCTCGCGATCCTTCTCGGAGCGTGGGGCGCGTGCCCGTAACTTGAGTTCGCCTCGCTCCTGAGTTTGCACCGCTTTCGTGTGCTCCGCCGCCCACCCTTCCGAGGTGGGCGGTTTTTTGACACGAACGCGCAATCAACTACCGATGCGACGCGTTCAATTCTGCCGCGCTCCTTCAGGATCGCCTGAACGCGGCGAATACCCAATCCGGACGGTTGGACGTGTCACACGACACACGTCGGTTTGGGCCTTCCTCTTCGCCGCGCTCGCGGCTCAATCACGGAGTCGGCCAACAGCCGCGCACCATGCAACACACTCGCATCCTCACTGGACTTCTCGCACTCTCGCTCTCATCGCTCGCACTCGCCCAGCAGGACGGCACGTTTCCGCCTGGCGGAAATCAGGGTGGAAGAAATCAGGGTGGCAGCGATCAGGCTGCGCCTGGCCAACCAGGCCAACCCGGCCAGGACGGTCAGCGCCCAGGCATGCGCGGCGGCCAGGTCGACCCAGCGCAAATGGTCGAGCGCCTCATGAACATGGATCAGAACGGCGACGGCAAGCTCTCGCGTGATGAGATGCCTCCGATGCTCGTCGAGCGGATTTTCGAACGCGCCGACACCAACAAGGACGGCTTCGTCGAGCGCACTGAGCTCGAAGTCATCGCGAAGGAAGGCGGAGCACTCCGCGGCATGGGTGGTCAGGGTGGCCAAGGTGGTCAGGGCCGCGGCGGTGCCGCTGGCGGCGCCCCCAACATGGAAGCTTCGATGAAGCAAGCGAACGGCGCATTCCGTGCGCTGCGCGCATCGGCGCTTGATGCGTCGACGCAGAAGGCCGACCTCGAAGCAGTGCAACGCCTTCAAATGGGCCTCGTTGCGTCGAAGGGCGCTGCCTCGGCAGTTCCGATGTCAGACGCAGCGAAGGCGAAGTTCGGCGAAGACAAGGCTGCTTATGAGCGTGAGTTCCGCAAGGCGATGATCACTTCGATCATGACCGCGTTTGAAATCGAGAACGCGATCCTCTCGGGCAACACTGCTGCAGCGAAGGCTGCGCTTGAGAAACTCCACGAGTCGGAGGAGTCGGGTCACAAACTCTTCCAAAAGGATGAGGGCGGCGAAGCGGCAGCTCCCGCAGGTGGTGCTGCTGCCGAGGGCGGTGCCGCAGGCGAACGTCCACGTGGCCGTGGCGGCCGCGCGAACCGTCCGCCGGCAGCCGAGTGAACCCTCGCTCTCAGTAAGCGCGAGCATTCTTCAATT
>JAIYCA010000287.1 GCA_027488265.1 Planctomycetaceae bacterium | reverse complement strand
CGATCTCGACGGCGAGACGCACGTTTCGCTCGTCGCCACACAACTCGCACGACTTCTCGATGATCCGGCACCGTTACCTTCGACGCTACGAGCGGTGATGCTCGGCGGCGGGCCGAGTGCATCGACGTTGCACGATCGTGCGATTGCGCGCGGTGTGCCCCTCTATGCAACCTACGGGATGACGGAAACGTGCTCGCAAATCGCCACCGGACGACGCGCGATCGGCGACGCCGCGACGCTCGCGGGTCCGCCGCTTCCGAGTGTGTCTCTCTCGATTGCGCCCGAAACAAGCGAGATCCTCGTCGATGGCCCAACGCTCGCGCGCGGGGAGTTCATCGACGGCGCACTCGTTCCGCTTGCGCGGCCATATCGCACGCGCGATGCGGGATTCTTCGATGAGTTCGGGCGACTGCACGTCGTTGGGCGACTCGACGCGATGTTCATCTCAGGTGGAAAGAACATTCATCCGGAAGTGATCGAGCGCGCGCTGTGTGCACTCGACGGCGTGCAAGCCGCGTGCGTCGTTGGTGTGCCACACGAAAAGTGGGGGGCACGACCGGTCGCGTTCGTGGAATTGGCCACGGCACCAACGCACGCACTCGCGGATGCGTTGCGCGCCCAGATCGAGCCGCATCTCATTCCCGATGCGATCTTCGAAATGCCGCCGGATGAATCAACGCGAATGAAGCCCTCGCGCGCGACGCTCGCGGCGCGACTCGCAGCCGGTGAGCGATTCAAGACGCTTGCATAAGGGCGCTTCAGCCAACCCGCGCGCGCGTTTCTTCAAGCCACGCGCGGAACGTTTCAGGTAGATCAATCGATTCGCCAGCCCGTCGATCAATCGCCACGCGCTTGACGCGCACTGACATCACAAGGGCTGTTTCGAGCGAGAATTTCCACGACAGCGTGAAGCCGCTGCGACCGACTTCCACTGCATCGATCCGTACTGTCAATCGATCGCCGCAACGAATTGGCATGCGGTAGTCGGCCTCACAACGCACGACGGGAGTCGGAGGGAATCGCCCCTCCAGCATTTCCTTGAGGCTAAAACCCCCGAGTTCAAGCCAGCGTTCGAAGAGTTCCTGCTCGAGCTCGAAGACCCGCGCGTAGAACAGGACTCCCGCAGCATCGGTGAGAGGCAGCCGTACGACGAGATGTTCGGTGAAGTCGGCAGCGTTCATAGCGGGAGCGTACCGAGTCGGGTACAACACGCGCTCACGTCGTTGTCCGCACTCGTGTGTCGCGCCTTTGTCGCGACTCTCTGGAGATTCACATGCGCACTTGCCCGCTCTGCCCAGCACTCTCGCTCGTCGCTCTCGTCGCACTTCCAGCGACGTTCCTCATCGCAGCTGCGCCGCTCGCGCAGGATGCTGCGAAGGCAACCGACAAAAAGGAGTGGGGCGTACACGACAAGGATCGCCCGCAACCCGCGATGGTTGCTCCGGGCGGCCACGGCAAGGCGCCAAGCGACGCGATCGTCCTCTTCGACGGCAAGAACCTTGATGCTTGGACCGGCGGCCAGTGGGAAGTGAAGAGCGACGCGAACGGTGGTTACTTTCAAGTGAAGCCAGGTTCAGGAAACATTCGCACGAAGGAAGGTTTCGGCTCGTGCCAGTTCCACATCGAGTGGATGGTGCCGGAGTCTTGCAACTGCAATGGTCAGCAGGGATGCAACAGCGGCGTCTTCTTCATGGACCGCTATGAACTGCAGATCCTCGGCTCGAATCCGAACAAGACCTACGTCGACGGCATGGCTGGTTCGATGTACGGGCAATACCCGCCGCTCGTGAACGCCTGCAATCCAAATGGCCAGTGGAACACCTACGACGTGATTTTCCACGCGCCGAAGTTCAAGGCTGATGGTGCGGTGGAGAAGGCCGGAACCATGACGGTCTTCCTCAACGGTGTGCTCGTGCAGGATCACTCGGAGATTTGGGGCGCGACCGCGCACGCCGCGAAGGCGAAGTACTCCGCGCACGAGCCGAAGCTCCCAATTGGCCTGCAAGATCACGGCGACGCGCTGTGCTTCCGCAACGTGTGGCTCCGTCCGCTCGCACACTAAGCGGGTTGGCGCAGTGTCGGAAGTTGTGAACCATCTCGACGCGCAAGTCGCGCGGTGCGTTCGCCACTTCGTGTGCGAGCGTCAAGTTCGCTGACATCTCGGGGAATACGTGATGGGTTTCTATTTCCGACGATCGGTCAATCTCGGTCCCTTCCGCGTGAACGTCTCGCGCGGGGGGATCGGTTGGTCGGTTGGCGGAAGAGGATTTCGCACGGGCTCTAGTGCTCGCGGGCGGCGTTACACCACCATTTCGATCCCAGGCACGGGCGTCGGCTACCGCACGTCGGCTGCGCGGCGGGGGTGCTTGCTTTCGCTCGCGTTGGTGTTGGCTCTTCCCTCTGCCATCTTGCTCGCCGCAATGCTCTCCATGGTGAGCGCGTTTGTTTGGAGGAACCTCGCATGAGTTTGCTCGATCGCATTCGTTGGAAGCGCACGCTCCGGACGCCGTCGAGTGAGCGTCTGCTTGGGATGCTCGACGGCCGCGACGCAGTTGCCGTCGATCTTCACTTTCTCGCCGATGGCTCGGTGGCGGGGACGGTGACCGTCGTCGACGGTTGCGGGGTTGACCGTGCGACGGTCCCGGCGCTTCTCGAACGTATCGACGACGACTTTCTCCCCGGCGTCGATCTTGAAGGCGACGCGGGGGAGGGCGGCGTGACCTTCACCGTCGTTTGGGCGACCGGCGCTGAGAGTTTCGAAAGCGCACGTCGATCCTGAAACGCGAGTGACGGGTGGCACTCCTCATGGCAGGACGCGCCTCCGTGACGTCATGCGAAGTGGAGGCGACCTCGCGCAAGTATTTGCGGACGCAGTACTTGATGGATCTCGGCAACTTGTTGACTTCTCGGTTGGCGCGCAACAGATCGGGGGGTATTCTCGGATCTCTTGTCCGAGATATGTTGCTGTCTCCGATCCAGCTCAGCGCCCATCGTTGCAGCGGCACGTGGGGTCTCTGCCAAGATGTACGCCGAAGCACTGCGAAGCACGACAGCATCTCGCAACTTCGGATGTTGAGCAAAGCTCGAGCCTGCAGATCTTGATCAAACCCACGGATCTCACTCGAGGCCCGAGTTCGAAAGCCGAAGCACGAAAGCCTACGCAAAGAACGCCATGACGATTCACGCTGCCCTCCGCTCCGTGTCTGTAGCCTCGCTTCTGTTTGCTGGGCTCGCCACATCGTTGTTCCCAACGACCGACGTGTTCGCGCAGTCCGCGCGGCCGGGCGTTGGCGCGAACCCATACTTCGGTACGCCTGCTGGAACGACGTTCCGCGTGTGGGCTCCAAACGCGACGGCGGTCCGCGTTGCGGGCACGTTCAACGGCTGGAACGCGACAAGCCATCCACTTGTAAGTGAAGGCAACGGCTACTGGTCGGCCGACGTCAACTTCTGTTACGCCGGTGCGCAGTACAAGTACGTCATCACGGGGGCTTCGGGCACTGTGTGGCGTACCGACGCGCGTTCGGCGGATGTCACGAGCTCTGTCGGAAACTCAGTGGTTGTGAACCACGCGGCCTACCAGTGGCAGGTGAACAACTTTCAGATCCCGAGTTGGAACGAACTCGTCATCTACGAAATGCACCTTGGGACCTTCGGCACCGCCGGCGACGGCAGCCTTCCTGCCAACTTCGACGAGGCGCGTGCGAAACTCGATCACCTCGACGATCTCGGCATCAACGCCATCCAACTCATGCCGGTTGCCGAGTTCGCAGGCGGTATCTCGTGGGGCTACAACCCATCGTTCCCCTACGCAATTGAGAGTGACTACGGAACGCCGGTGGACTTCAAGGAGTTTGTCGACGCAGCGCACGCGCGCGGAATTGCCGTCTTCTGCGACCTCGTCTTCAACCATCTCGGCCCGAGCGACCGCGATCTCTGGCAATACGACGGCTGGTCGGTCAACAACGGCGGTGGCATCTTTTTCTATCAAGACTTCCGCGCGAACACGCCTTGGGGAAACACTCGGCCCGACTTCGGTCGCGGCGAGGTGCGGACGTGGATCCGCGACAACGTGCTCTATTGGATGCGCGAATACCGCACCGACGGGCACCGCATGGACGGCACGAAGTACATCCGCAAAGTCGACCTTGCGGGGCCAGACATCCCCGAGGGTTGGTCGCTCCTTCAGTGGATCAACGACTCGGTGAATGCCGAGTTCCCAGGCAAGATTTCGATCTGCGAAGACCTCGACAACAACGCGTGGCTCACGAAAACAACTGGCGCGGGTGGCGCAGGCTTCGATAGTCAGTGGGACGCACAGTTCTACTGGCCGGTGCGCGGCAATCTCATCACGCAGAACGACGCAGATCGCGACATGTGGGCGATTCGCAACGCGATCGTGGCGGGTTACAACGGCGATGCATTCCAGCGTGTGATCTACACCGAAAGCCACGACGAAGTCGCGAACGGTCAGTCGCGTATGCCTGAAGCGATCTGGCCGGGGAACGCGGGCAGTTGGTACTCGAAGAAGCGTTCGACCCTCGGCGGCGCGGTTGTGATGACGGCGCCGGGCATCCCGCTCATGTTCCAAGGTCAGGAGTTCCTCGAGGACGGTTGGTTCCAAGACACCGATCCGCTGGATTGGGCGAAGAACAAGACCTTCGCGGGCATCAAGTCGCTCTACAAGGATCTCATCAAGTTGCGGAAGAATGAGGCGGGGCTGACGCGCGGCCTCACGGGCCAGAACACCAACGTCCACCATGTCAACAACTCATGGAAGGTGCTTGGCTTCCATCGTTGGATGAACGGCGGCGAGAAGGACGACGTGATCGTCGTGATGAATTTCTCGGCGACGCCGCGGTACGGCTACCGCGTTGGATTCCCGCGTGACGGCCGTTGGAAGGTGCGCTTCAACAGCGACTGGAACGGCTACAGCTCCGACTTCGCGAACATGGGGACGTACGACCTCGATGCGTCGTACTCGACGCCGTGGGACGGGCTCCCCGCGAGCGGTATCTTTGATATCGGCGCGTACTCTTGCGTGATCTTCTCGCAGGGTGATCCGCCGCCAGCGACGAACCCGGCGGACGTCAACGGCGACGGACGCGTGGACGCTGCCGACCTCGCGGCGTTGTTGAGTGCGTGGGGGACCGCCAACGACGCGGCCGATCTCAACAACAACGGCACGGTGGAAGCGGCGGACCTCGCGGTGCTTCTTGCACAGTGGGGATGGCAAGCTTGATCGAACCGCCGTGGTGTTGCGGCGTAGGACCTGTAACAGCGATCCAATCGCGACAATCCTTAGAGTTTGACCTTTTCCCTCTCATTTTCTGAGTTCTCGTCTAGATTCACATGCCGCGGCCAGTCTCGGGTCCTGCCCCTGTCCGCCACGCTAACAGTTTTCTCAACCCATTGGAGTATTGAAAGATGCGCAGCAAGACCTCGTTGATGTTCGTCGCCGCACTCGCCGTTGCTGGTGGCGCGCAGGCTCAAGTCGTTCTCGACGGCGTTGCGGACAAGTCTTACGGCCCCGCGGTCGTTGTGGGCAACACCCAAACGGCATTCGGTAACGCATCGCAGGGCACGATCGATTACGCGCAAGGCTCCGAGCTCAACGCGGGCTACGCCAAGATCGAAGACGGCTTCCTCTACCTCATGCTCGCGGGCAACCTCGAGTCGAACTTCAACAAGCTTGAGATCTTCATCGACGCGGTCGACGGCGGTCAGAACCAACTCCGCGGCGACAACCTCGACGTTGATTTCAACGGCCTCAACCGCATGGGCGACGATCTCGGCACGACGAAGGTCGTGGAAGGTCTGACCTTCGACGCGGATTTCTCGGCCGACATCTGGGTGAGCCTCACCTGCGGTGGCGCTCCATTCGCCGCCTACTTCAACTACGCGACGCTCCCAACCGGCGGCGCGGGCACCGGCGGCTACCAAGGCAACGGTGGTGCGGGCGCAGCTGGCGCGGCGACCTTTAAGTCGGGCTTCGGCTTCGGTCTCGACAACTCGAACGTCCTCGGCGTCGGCGGCGGTTGCGAACTCGCAGACGGCACGGGCGTTTCGACGGGTGTCGAAGTGCGCATCCCGCTCTCGGCGATCCCCGGCTACACGACCGGCGACCTCAAGGTCTGCGCGTTCATCAACGGCGGCGGTCACGACTACCTCTCGAACCAAGTCCTCGGCTCGATCGGCGGCGGCTGCAACCTCGCGGAACCACGCGCGGTGAACTTCGAGTCGATCCCCGGCTCGCAGTACTTCGTGGTGTCGAACTCGGGCGGCTCGAACTGCCCAGCCGACATCGACGGCAACGGCGTTGTTGACGCGGCTGACCTCTCGGCTGTCCTCGGCAACTGGGGCGGCTCGGGCGTTGGCGACCTCGACGGCAACGGCGTCGTTGATGCCGCCGACCTCTCGACGATCCTCGGCGCGTGGGGCGCCTGCGGCGCCTGATTCGTCGGCGCGACTCGTCTGAACTTCACCCGGCCGTGCAACCCGCGCGGCCGGGTTCTTTTTTGTCTTTTTGCCTTCGGCGACACCAATGGTCGCGAACCAGCGAAGCGCAATCTTGTACCAACCTTCCCGACCGCATCGGGCGCTGTGCCGTACATTGCGCTTCCTGCGGCGTTTGTCAGCCGTCGCGGAACTTCTGTTTCCGCTCCTTCTGTGCTCGCCTTTCCACGGCTTGGATCCATGCATTCATGCATCCATGCGTGTCACCCTCAACGGAGTCCGACTTCAGATGACTTCACCATTCCGCATCGGTATCGCGCTACTTCCTTCACTCGCCTTCGCGGTTTCCGCCTCGGCGCAAGATCTCCCGCCGTTCCCAGAGGTCTCGAAGGACTTCGAGAAAGTCGTGAGCACGCCGGACGGCGCCTCGCTCTTCGGGCTCTTCATCAAGCGCAAGGACGACCAGCTTCTCGCTGAACTTCCACGCGGCTGGGACAAGATGCGATTCCTCATCGCAGCGACTCCCGCAGGCGGCACGATCTTCAGCGGCCTGCAGGGCCCTGAGAAGTACGTCTTCTGGCGTCAATACGGCAACCGCCTCGCGCTCGTTCAGCCGCAGATCGACGTGCGTTCGACCGGCGAACAAATTTCGAAGGACTCGGTCAAGCGCATCTTCACCGACAACGTGCTGCTCGAACTGCCGATCGTCGCGATGGGCCCGAACGGCCAACCGGTGATCGACCTCGACGCGATGCTCGTTGGCCAATCAGGCCCGCTTGCAGGCGTTGGTCTCAATCCGCGCCTCGCGAAGATCGCGAAGGCGAAGAGCTTCCCACAGAACCTCGAAATCGCGATCGAAGCGCCCGATCAGGGCGGCAACTTCAAGGTCGTGCACTACTCGATCTCGATGCTCCCCGAGAACAACGGCTACAAGCCGCGTCCGGCGGATGACCGCGTCGGGTACTTCCTCACGGGCTACCGCGATCTTGGCTTGTACGGCACCGAGACGAACGCCACGCGGTACATCAACCGTTGGAATCTCGAGAAGCGCGATCCGAAGCTCACGCTTTCGCCGCCGAAGGAACCGATCGTGTACTACGTCGAGCACACGGTTCCCGTGCGCTATCGCCGCTATGTGCGCGACGGCATCCTGCAGTGGAACAAGGCGTTCGAGAAGATCGGTATCGACAGCGCGATCGAGGTCTATCAGCAGGACGAAGTGACAGGCGCGCACATGGATAAGGATCCAGAAGATGTGCGCTACAACTTCGTGCGTTGGCTCAACAACGACGTCGCCACCGCGATCGGGCCAAGCCGCGCGCACCCGCTGACTGGCCAGATTCTCGACGCCGACATCATCCTCACCGATGGTTGGATTCGCGCGTTCTACAACTGGTACGAAGATCGTCCAATCGAGCAAGCGACGAGCCTCACGCCTGAGACGCTCGTGTGGCTCGAGTCGCATCCACAGTGGGATCCGCGCATTCAACTCCTGCCGAGTTCGGATCGCGCAGGCGCGCTCGCTGAGCGTGCGAAGCGTGCAGCCGCTGGCGACCTCGATCCAGCCGACAGCCTCAAGGATCCAGCGATCGCGGCTTCGCCTGAACTCCGCGAACTCGTGAACGCGAGCGGCCTCGATGGCCACGATCACTCGAAGTGCGGTTCGATGTGCTTCGCCGCGCAAGGTATGGCGAGCGACATGGCGATCGCCAACATGGCATTCGAAGTCCTCGGCATGCTCGAGCAGACCGCCGCTGATCCGAACGCGCCGAAGAAGCCGGTCGACACGCTCGACGGCGTTCCTGAGTCGTTCGCTGGTCCGCAACTCGAGCACCTCGTTGCGCACGAAGTCGGACACACGCTCGGCCTTCGTCACAACTTCAAGGCGTCTGCGCTCTACACCCTCGACGAGATCAACTCGGACAAGGTGAAGGGCAAGCCGCTCGCGTCCTCCGTCATGGATTACATGGGCACCAACTTCAACATCGACAAGGACAACATCCAAGGCGACTACACGATGGTTGGCATTGGCCCTTACGACATGTGGGCGATCGAGTACGGCTACACGCTTGAAGATCCGGCGAAGGTCGCGTCGCGCGTTGGTGAGCCTGGACACCAGTACCTCACCGACGAAGACACCGGCGGACCCGATCCGCTCGCGCGTCGCTACGACTTCTCGAAGGATCCGCTCGATTACGCGAAGGCGGAGATGGAACTCGTCAAGCAATTGCGCTCGGCGATTCTCGAGAAGTACGTCAAGAACGGTGACAGCTGGGAGCGTGCACGCAAGGGTTACTCGAAGACCCTCAGCAAGCAACGCCGCACCATCGACATGATGGCGCCGTGGATCGGTGGTACGTACGTGACGCGCGCCAAGAAGGGCGATGCGAACGTGCCTGATCCGCTCGTTCCGGTTGAAGCAGCCAAGCAGCGCGCCGCGCTTCAGTACATCATCGAGACCGCGTTCCGCGACGATGCCTATGGCCTCACGCCGGAACTCGCTGCGAAGATGACCGTCGAGAAGTGGATGGACGATCCGCAGTCGATGATGGCGTCGAGCACGCCAGGCATCAACGACCTGATCTCCGGCACGCAATCGATGGCGTTGACCATGATCCTCAATCCGAGCACGCTCGGACGGATCTACGACAACGAGAAGCGCGTCGGTGCTGATACCGACATGCTCACGCTGCCAGAAGTGATGAAGACGCTCAGCGACGAAATCTTCATCGAGATTTCGCCGTCGAAGCTTGGTTCGTCGGACGCCCGCAAGCCGGTCATCTCGACGTACCGCCGCAACCTGCAGGCTGATTACGCCGATCGCCTCATTGCCGTCGCAACCGGCAAGGCGAACCTGCCGCGCGTGGCGCGTCAACTCTCAGCGCAAGAACTTCGTGATCTCAAGACGAAGCTCGACGCGACCGTCGCGAAGGCCTCTGCTTCGAACTGCGACGCGTACACCCGTGCGCACCTTGCCGACCTCAAGAGCCGCGTCGATGCGGCGCTCGATGCGTCGATTCAGATGCAGTGACGCTGAGTATCTGCGAACCCATACAAGCGGCCCCGCGCAAGCGGGGCCGCTTTCGTTTTCACGATGTTCCCTTCATAGCGAAGTTGCAACGAGGTCGTCAATCAACTTGCGGCGAGGGAGCGCTTCCGGCGACCCTCCGCGCGAGATACATCGTGCGCTCAAACATGCTGGTGGCGTAGAGCACGGTCGCTTGATCGGCAGGGGAGCCAAACTCCGCGCCCGCGGCGTTGCGGCGCACGCCTTCCATCTGATCGCCGCGATCGGCGGTCATCTCGTCGAGCAGCGCGCGGTCGACGGGATCTCGTTGCTCAAGCCACTCGCGCAGTGTGCCAAGGACGACATCGCTCGCTTCGACGAGTCCGCCGCCGAGCATGCGCGCTGCGGAGTCGGGTGCGAGTCGCGTGACTGCCGCCGCCATCGAGTCGACGGCCTCAACAAGTTCGATGAGTGCTTGTTGCCGAGCAATCGCGCTGGCGATCGCAACGCCATGGTCATGATCGGTTTCCCGTGCGGCGAGTTCTGCAAGGAACCCTGCGATCTCGGTATCGAGCGTATCGAGTGCTTTGCGCACATCTACGTGATTGAGGCCGGACGCGCTCGCGGCGTCGAGCCGCGCTCGATCGAGCAATGCTGGAAGCGCCGTCATCACGCGTGCCTGCTCGCGTGCGACGAGATCGATCGCAATTTCACTCTCTTCAAGGGCACCCTCGTCGAGGTAGCGGGGGCGCGCGAGTTCATCTTCCGCGGCTTCTGGTGCCAATCGCACGAGAATCTGCTCCGACTGATTTCGCAGCAGCCATCCGACGAGCGGACAGCAGAGCATCTGCAGCAAGAATCCGATCGCGAGATCTGTTTCGATGCTGACCCGTGTGAGCAAAAGCAGCTTGGGGAGCGATGGCACGAGGTCGGTGGCTGCGAAGAGCATCCACACGCCCATCGCTGTCGCGGCGCAGGCGTTCAGGATGGCTTGCCAATACGAAATCCGCAGCGCTTCACCGCGCAGCCCTTGCCCCAAGAGAATCACCGAAAGGCCAATGCCGATGCCGGTCCCGTGAATGACCATCATCGCCTGCTCGACGCCGAGCACGCCCTTACCGCAGAGCGCGATGAGGATCACCACAATAGCGCTCGAACTCTGAATGATCACGCGGAGCAGCGCGCCCGCGATGAAGCCGAGCACCAGTGAGCCGTTGAGCGCGATGCTGACGGTCGCAAACCAGTCTGCTTCTTGCATGGGCTCGGCAGCGCGCTTCAGTTGCATGAGACCGAAGAGAAGAAATCCGATGCCAAGGATCGCACCGAGCGCACTGCTCAGCGATTTGAGTTTGCGGTTCCGAAGCCCGAGACCCGCGAGGCCAATGAGCCACATCGTGGCGACGTTCAAATTGATGGCGGCGAGAAACGCGAAGAACGCCGTGCCAGGATTCGCCCACGCGACCACGGAGAGAGCGCGTTGGAGCGGCAGCAACCGCGCCGAGACAAGGCCGGCGAGCAGGAACGAAACCGCGGTCGCGCTCTGACTGAGTGCGCCGAATGTGACGCCGAGAATGGCGGCCCGCAGCGGGCTCGAGACGGCTGCGTGCGCGCGTCGGCGCATCGAGCGCGAGGCGAGCCCCTTCAGGCTCGCTTTGATGCCATCGAGGCCGAGGAAGAAGAAGACAAGCCCCGCGAGCAAGAGCGGGATGGACTCATACACCGCCACGCGAGGCATCCTTCCGCACTGCGATGGCGCCGATGATGAAGACCAACGTCACGGCGAGCAGCGAGAGGATTTCGATCCAGGCCTTCATGCGGCGGGCGGAATCTGACGCGTTCGCTGTCTCCTCGAGCCGAATATCGGTGGCACGGCGGCTCCAATCCGCATGCACGGCCGAGAGTTCGTACTGGACTTGGTCGATGGCCGACATCGTGCGCTGGTCCGCCGCGGCGTGCGCCTCATCGTTCGCTCCGCGTGTGTCCGCGATGGCCTCAACAAGCAGAAGCGTCGCTTGCGTGGCGCTCTGTGCCGCGCGCTCCGCGCCTTCCGTCGGAAGCTCGGCCCGTCGACCGAACTCTGCAAGTGCGGCGAGGCGATCGTTGAGATCACCGGAAGTCGTCGCGAGCACATCCTTCGAGCGCGTCGCGGTGTCCTCGTCGCTTCGAATCTCTGCGAGCAGGTACGACTTCCAAGCGCCCGTCCGCGAGGCGAAAAGCGAAGCGCACGCCGCGGCCTCGGCGACCGCGCCATCAAGCGCTTGCTGCGTCGCCACGGCAGAGCGCACGCGGAGTTCTGCGGTCGCGAGAGCGGTGATGGCGAGCCCCGCAAGGAGAATGGTGCTCAATGCTGCCGCGAGTGCGAGAACGCCTGTGAGTCGGTGGCCGCGGGTTACTGCCGTGGCGCGTGGAGACGCAGATAGCGACGTGGGCGCGGACGTGGGCGTCGACGCGGAGTTTGATGCGGACGTTGGTTGAGTCGCCATTGCGCGTTCGCCTAGCGAGAGAGGGCCGCGCGGCCTTCCTCAACAGTTCCGCTGATCGAGAGGATCGACTTGAGGCCCGTGAATTCAAGCATTTGGCGTACGTGTGGGCGGGGCGCGCACACGCTGACGGCTCCGCCGATCGGTTTTACACGCTTGACGAGAAAGAGCAGTGCGCGGATACCGGCGCTTGAAATGAACTCGAGCTCCGTGCAGTCGAGCACGACGTGTGTCGCGCCGTCTGCGACGACCGACTCAAGGTAGCGTTCTGCAACTGCTTGGGAGATTGCGTCGAGTTTGCCCGCAAGCGCCACGACGCGGGGGTTCTCTGAACCCTCTGAGAAGATGCTGAACGCGTCCGACCGGATGCAAGTCATCGCGACAGAATAACGGAAGCGCGGACAAAAACGATGCATCCCTTCGTGTGGCCCGTGATGCCGCCCGCAATGCCGCCCGAGATGCCGGCGTGACCTGTTTCGACGCGCCAAATCGCATCCGCGGAAGCGACGTTCTTCCATCGAAGTGCTGCCAAAGTGGGGGAGATTGGCTGTGTCCGGCGTTATTCTTTTCTTTATGTTCACGCGGGTTCCGCTGATCCTCGCCATGACGGCCGCGCTTGTCGCGGCGAGCTTGGCGTTGCGGATTGAGCTCCCGCTCGGCGAGCGCGCGGCATCGCGCCCGCGCGCGGACGAACCCGTGAGTTTCGCCGACGACGTGCTGCCGATTCTCGCGACCAATTGCCTGCGTTGCCACGGCGGCGTTCGCGAGATGGCTGGGCTCAATCTGTCTGATGAGGCGTCGGTCCGCTCGCTCTTGCGCTCGGGGCACCGCGCGGTTGTCGGCGGTAGGCCGCTCGAGAGTGAATTGTTCGCGCGCGTTTCGACGAGCGATCTCAACGAGCGCATGCCGCCAGATGGCGCGGGGCTCTCGTTGGAGGAGGTCGCGGTCATTCGTCGTTGGATCGCAGAAGGCGCCGCGTGGGGAACGCACTGGGCGTTCGCGCCGCGCGTGGCACCAGCGCTGCCGACGCAGGCGTCATCACCTGCGCCATCACCCGTGCTCGCCACGTGGCCGCGCAACGACATCGATCGATTTGTCTTCGCCCGCCTCGACGAAGCGGGTCTTGAGCCCGCCCGTGAAGCCGACGCGGAGACGCTCGTGCGTCGTGTGGCGCTCGACTTGACCGGCCTGCCGCCTGAAGAGGCCGTGCGCGCGGCGTATCTCGCGAATCCAACCGACGCGGGCTACGCGCAACTTGTCGACGCACTTCTTGCGAGTCCGGCCTATGGCGAGCGCTTCGCGCGCATCTGGCTTGATTTGGCGCGTTACGCCGACACGCAGGGCTACGAGAAGGACGCGCGCCGCGACATTTGGGCTTGGCGCGATTGGGTGGTCGACGCACTGAATCGTGACATGCCGTATGACGATTTCGCCGTGCGGCTTTTGGCGGGTGATCTCTTGCCGAACACGACCGATGACGACCGCATCGCCACGGCGTTTCACCGCAACACACTCACGAATACCGAAGGTGGAACCGACAACGAAGAGTTCCGCATGGCTGCGGTCTTCGATCGCGTTTCGACGACGTGGCAGTCGTTCATGGGCGTGACGTTTCAGTGTGTGCAGTGTCACGGACATCCATACGAGCCGATCCCGCAGCGCGAGTACTACCAATTCCTCGCGTATCTCAATCAGACCGCCGATGTCGATCGTGACGACGACGCGCCGCGACTCACGGTCGAGCGCGCGGGCGTCAAGACGAGTGTTCCGGTGATGGTTGAGCTCGCGGAGGCTGAGCGCCGTCGGACGCATCGACTCGAACGCGGCGCGTTGTCGGCGCCCGCCGAAGAAGTGACGCCCGCGTTGCCGCGTTTTCTCTTTGGTGAAGGCGTCGCGCCGATCGGGCGACTCGCCATGGCCGAGCGACTCGCAAGCGAGGAAAATCCGCTCTTCGCGCGTGTTGCTGCGAATCGTGCGTGGGAAACGCTCTTCGGTCGCGGCATCGTCGAGACGAGCGAAGATTTCGGCGCGATGGGCTCGGGAGCGAGCGACCGCGCGCTGCTTGATCATCTGGCGGGCGTGCTCATCGCGCGCGAGTTCTCGATGAAGGAACTCCTTCGCGAGATCGTGATGAGCGCGACCTATCGCCAAGCGAGCGAAGCGTCGGCTGCAACGCTTGCGCGTGATCCAGACAATCGACTTTGGTCGCGCGCACCGCGCCTCCGGCTTGAAGCGGAGCAAGTGCGCGATACGGCGCTCGCGGTCTCGGGGCTTCTTTCGCGCAAGATGGGCGGGCCGCCGGTCATGCCGCCGCAACCCGAGGGCGTGTGGCAAGTGGTCTACTCGGGTGATGCGTGGGCGACGAGTGCGGGCGAAGATCGCTACCGCCGCGCGCTCTACACGTTCCTTCGGCGAAGTTCGCCGTATCCATCTTTTATCGCGTTCGACGCAACGAGTCGCGAGACGTGCACGGTGCGGCGTATTCGTACGAACACGCCGCTCGCGGCGCTCGTGACGTTGAACGACCCTGTGTATCTCGAAGCGGCACAAGCGCTCGCAGTCGTTGCGCGTGCAGAGTCTGACGACGCAGCCGCTGTGCGTGTGATGCTTGAGCGCGCACTCGGACGAAGTGCGCGCGCTGAAGAAGTCGCGCGACTCGTCGAACTCGTGACGAACGAGCGTGCGCGCTACGCCGAGCACGCGGAACTTGCACGGACGCTCGCTGGGCGTGCCGCGGAAGGCTCGACAAACATTGCCCGCGATGCGGCGCTCGTAGCGGCCGCCAACGCAATTCTCAACGCCGATGATTTCCTCACCCGCTCGTAACGTTCGACGCTCAGAGATTGACGCGCATGACAACGCCTGACGCACAGTTCCATCAGTCTGAAGTTCGCGAGACGGAGCATCGCGTCGTCGAACCTCGCGAAACCAACGACCACGCTGCGCGCGCGGCGGCGGAAGTGGCGCAAGCGACGCGACGCACATTCCTCGGAAATCTCGCGGGCGGCGCGGCGAGGTTCAGTCTCGGCGGAATTGCGTTCGGTCAGTTGTTGAGCGAGTCGTTCGCGCGCGAATCGCGCGCCGCGGGAGGTGCGCGTGAGACAAGCGCTTCGGAAGACCCACTCGCGCCGCGGGCGCCGCACTTTGCCGCGCGCGCGAAGAATGTGATTTACATCCATCTCGCGGGTTCGCCAAGCCAACTCGAGTTGCTTGATTACAAGCCGAAACTCGCGGAGTTCCACGGCACGCCATGCCCAGATGAATATCTCAAAGGCGAGAAGTTCGCCTTCATCAAAGGCCATCCCACGCTGCTCGCGCCGCAACACAAGTTTGCGCGCGCGGGGCGTGCCGGTCTTTGGACGAGCGATCTCTTGCCAAACTTCCGCACGATTGAAGATGAGGTCTGCGTCATCAACACGATGACGACCGATCAGTTCAATCACGCGCCTGCGCAGCTCTTGCTGCACACCGGCGAATCACGGTTCGGTGCCGCGAGTTTCGGCTCGTGGGTTGGATACGGCCTCGGCTGCGAAACGCGCGATTTGCCCGCGTTTGTCGTGCTCGTTTCCGGCGATAAGACGCCGGACGCAGGAAAGAGCGTCTGGGGAAGTGGCTTCCTTCCGAGCGTCTATCAAGGTGTGCAATGTCGTGCGTCGGGCGATCCCGTTCTTTACGTGAAAGATCCGGAAGGCATGCTGCGCGAGACGCGCCGCGCGACGATCGACGCAATCGCAGCGCTCGGACGCATGGGCTTCGCGCGGCATGGCGATCGCGAGACCGAAGCGCGCATTGCGCAGTATGAACTCGCGTATCGCATGCAAATGGCGGTGCCTGATGCGATGGATCTCACACGTGAATCGCAAGCGACGCTTGAGGAATACGGTGCGTCGCCAGGCAACCCAAGCCTCGCGAATTCATGTCTCCTCGCGCGTCGACTCGTCGAGCGCGGCGTGCGATTCGTGCAACTCTACGATTGGGGTTGGGACGGACACGGCACGGGCCCGAACGATGATCTCTTGACGCAACTTCCGAAGAAGTGCCGCGAAATGGATCAGCCTGTTGCGGCCCTCATTCGCGATCTCCGCCGCCGCGGTTTGCTCGATGAAACGCTCATCATTTGGGGCGGCGAGTTTGGACGTACGCCTGTCGCCGAGTTCCGCGATGGAAACAAGAACTTCCTTGGGCGCGATCATCATCCGCACGCGTTCACGATGTGGATGGCAGGCGGCGGCGTGAAAGGTGGCACGACGTACGGCGAGACCGATGAACTCGGCTACGTAATCGCGCGCGACCCTGTGCGCGTGAAAGATCTCCAAGCGACGATCCTTCACCTCTTAGGGCTCGATCACCTACGACTCGGCTATATGCACGCAGGCCTCAACCATCGGCTAACAGGCGTGCAGGGTGACGCGAAAGTCGTGCGCGGGCTGATCGCGTAAGAGTTCACCGCGAGCGTGCGTTCTCAACGTCGATCGCGTACACGCCGCCAGTCGCCGTGACGTAGAGCGTCTTTCCATCTTTGCCGCCGAGCGCGCAGTTCGAAACGCGCTCTGGGAAACGGATCTGGCCGAGCGGCTTTCCTTCTGGCGAAATCACAAAGATCGCGGCGCGCGGTGGAACTGCGACGTAGAGATTTCCCTTGGCATCCACCGTGCAACCATCGCCACCGATGGTTTCGCGCGTACCGCCGGGAATCGAATAGAAGACCTTGCCCGCGCCGAGCTTTCCGGGGCCTTCGATCGGGTACGCCATGATGTCCATCGTGAGGTAGGGCACGACGTAGAGCGTCTTACCATCGGGTGAAAGTGCGATGCCGTTCGGGGCGCGCACCTTGTCGTCGCGGACGACCTCGGTCGCTTCGCCGCCTGCGAGTGGCACGAAATAGACCGCATCAGGCGGCATACCCGCGCGCTTGCGGCCGATCACGGGCGCTGTGAACCACACGCCGCCATCACCGATGACAAGATCGTTGAGGCGACCAAGTGCACGGCCGGTGCCTTCGGCATCGTTCGAGCGCTTGTCGCAGAGCACGGTGATTTCGCCCGACTTCGGATCGACGCGCGTGATCGCTCCCGGCGATGCCTGTGCGCCGTAGAGGTTGCCATCGGCGCCCACGAAGAGGCCGAAGGTTGCGTTCGCTTTGCGCGTGACTACTTGCGCGCCGTTTGGATCGACGCGAAGGATTTCATTCGCAGGAATGTCGACAAACCACACGCTGCCATCGGTCGCGCAAGCGGGGCCTTCGGTGAAGTTGTGACCTTCCGACCACTTGAAAATCGGCGTGCCCTTGGCGACGACGCCGACGATGTCTTCGTTGGCTTCGGCCACTTTCTGCGGCCACTTCGCGGCCAGTGTGGCCGGCGGCGTCGCAGGCGTGCTGGGAATCGCGGGCGCGGTGGTCGGTGCGTTCTGCATGAGGAACGCTACGGCGAAGAGTTCAGCGAGCATGGTGGGAACGGTACTCGATGGAGTTTGGAATCAGGAGAAGATTGGCGAGCGTGCGAGCGTGAGGAATGTGGCAGTCGACGGAAACGCGTTACTTCGTCGCGGTTTCGACAGGCTTCGCAGCGACCGCCACGTCGACCAACATGCCCGACTGCAAGAACGGCGGCGGACTCTCAAGCGCATAGATCACTTGCACGACGCGCGTGTCGATGCGCTCCGAGTTCTCGCCGGTGAGCGCCTTCTTCGGCGCGACATCGGGGATGACGCGCACGAAACGCAGCGCAACTTGTTCGCGACTTCCGCCGCGAATCGTCGCGACGGCGCGGCCTGATGGATCGAATCGCCACGCGTCGAGTTCATCGATATCGGTGCGGACGTGCAATGTTGAGATGTCGCCGAGTCGAAGGAGCGCGCCAGCATTCGGGCCAGCGGCTTTGTATTCACCAGGTCGCGCGTCGAGTCGAAGCACGGTTCCGGCGATCGGTGCACGCACAATGAGGAGGTCGCGCGCGACTTCTGCTTGGCGAATCTGCGCATCGGCAGCAAGAACTTGCGCGACCAACGCGTCGACTTCGCGCGCAGCGGCCAACTCTTCCGCCTGTGCAACGGCGAGATCCTCGGGATACGTGCCCGCCTTCGCGCGGACGAGTTTCGCTTCCGCTTCGGCGACTTGGGCTGTCGCGAAGGCAACCGCAAACTCAAGCGTCGGTTGCTCGTTCGCGGTGGTGCCGCGATCGCTCACTTTCAACAAGCGATCTAGGCGTCCGCGCGCATCAGCGAGTGCAGACTTCCGTGCATCGACGAGCGCGGTCGCTTCGGCGACATCTTCTGGACGCGGGCGTGCGCGAAGTTCAGCGACGCGCAAACCTGCGATGACTGCACGGGCGCGCGCGGTTTCAACTGCGGCCGCGGCGGCAGCTCTCGCGGCCTTCGCGATCTCAATGCGCGCATTGGCGTCGCGCGTATCGAGTTCGACGAGCGGCGCGCCCGCTTCCACGCGGGAACCCTCTTCGACGAGCACCTTTGTCACGACGCCGCCCACGTGCGCGCCGATGAGAATCGTTTCGCTCGCTGGTTCCACAATGCCGACGCCCGCCACGCGATCGGGGAAGGGAATCGACGGTGGAGCGACCGGCGCGGGCCCTGTCTTTGGCGGCGTGTTGAAGCGCGCCACCGCGAGACCTGTCAGGGCGAATCCGCCAAGCGCGAGAATGGGGAGAGCGATGAGGCGGAGTTTCATGGGTGGACTCCAGAGGCGAAGTCGGGATGAAGGTCGGAGTGAAGTCGGAGTGAAGTCGGGCTTCAGTTGGGATTGCTGCCGGGCGTGGAAGTGGTGGGGGTCGGTGCCGCTCGCGCGTGCGCGGCGCCTCGCGTGAGTTGATCGATGCGCCCGTCGTTCACGTGCGCGATGGAATCGGCGAGATGGAAAATGCGATCGTCGTGCGTCACCACAACAACGGCGCGATCGGGGCGTGTCGAGCGACCGCGGATCAACTCCATCACCCGTCGGCCGAGTTCGGCGTCGAGCGCGCTCGTTGGCTCATCGCAAACAAGGAGTCTTGGCTCGTGAATCAGCGCGCGCGCAATCGCCACACGTTGCTGTTGCCCGCCAGACAGTTTCAGAGGTCCGCTCTTGCCGCGACCTTCGAGTCCAAGCGTCGTCAGGAGTTCGTTCGCTTTGCGAACCGACGCGCTCACCGATTCGCCCTTCAAAACGAGCGGTACGGAGACATTCTCGGCGACCGTGAGTTGCGGCACGAGATTGAATTGCTGAAAGATGAAACCCACGTTGTCTCGGCGCCACGCCGCGAGGCGATCGCGGCGAAGCGTCGCGAGATCCGTACCAAAGACGTTCAACTCTCCACTGTCGCGCGACAAGAGGCCTGCGAGAATCGAGATCAGCGTTGTTTTCCCGCAGCCCGATGGGCCGACAAGCATCGTGAGTTCGCCAGCGGGCACATCGAGGTCGATGCCTTGCAGCGCTTTCACAGCGCTTTCGCCGCGACCGAACGTCTTCGTCACGCCACGCAAGCGAATCGCCGTCGCGTGTGCGGCGACGGTGGTGTTGGTGGAGTTGGCTGAACCGAAAGTCATGGCAGTACAGTCATCGAAGTTCTGTCACGCGCTTGGCGCGAAATCATGGTCCCTTGAATTCTGGGCCCTTCATTCATGGCCCCTCGAATCATGGTCCCTTGCATTCATGGTCCCTTGAATTCATGGTCCCTTGAATTCATGGTCCCTTGAATTCTGGGCCCTTCATTCACGGTCCCTTGAAGACATCCGCGGGATCGAGCCGCACCACCTTCCACATCGAGATCACGCTGGCAAGAATGCAGATGATGAGGACCGCGCCAGCGGCAATCAGCGGAATCTGCCACAGCATCTTGAAGGCCAGCTTTCCGCCTGCTGCGTTCAGGCCGAACGCGCTGACGGCGCCGAGACCGAGGCCAAGCCCGAGGACTCCAGCGACCAGCGCTTGCAACGCCACCATGCCGAGCAGTCGCCACGTCGAGGCACCCATCGCTTTGAACGCGCCGAAGTAGCGCAGATTGTCGAGCGTGAAGTTGTAGAACATCTGTCCCGCGATCGCGACGCCGACGAAGAATCCGAGCGCGATCGCGATTCCGAAGTTGATCGGGATGCCAGTTTCACGCATCCAGTAACTCAGCGTGCGCATCGCGTACGCATTCGGATCAAGCGCTTCGAGACCTGTTTGTGTGCGAATGCGTTCGGCGAGCGCGGCGACGTCTTCGCCTTCATTCGCCGTCACAAGCACTGCGCTCATCACACGTCGAGATTGCGGCGCGTAGGAAAGCGCGCGCGCATACGTCGTGTACACCGTCGGTGCCGCGACGAACGTCTCCGCGCACTTCACAAGTCCGACAACGCGTGCGCGGCGTTCGTTCAATTCCAAGATGTCGCCAACCTCAACATCGCGCGTTGGTCCGTTGGGATCGAAAACCTGCCCGGGCGCTGGAATCGCGCCAGGTGCGAGATCGGCAGGCAGTCGCAACTGCTGCTGACTCGAGCCAATCTCAACCATCACGGCGTCAGGCAATCGCAAATCCGCAAGTGAACCCGCGACGACTTCTGCGGGGCCGCCCGCGAGTGTGTCGGCATCGATGCCAACAACGTCAACGCTGCGTCGAACGCCGTTCGGCAGCGTCGCGACGAGCAAACTCTTGTAAAGCGGTGCGGCCCACGCGACGCCCTCGACGCCGCGCACGCGATCGATCGCGGTGGATCGCAACGGCTTCTGATCGTCGACGAACGATTGCGTTGGATCGAAGACCCAGAGGTCGAGGTGCCCAACTTCTCCGACGAATGCAAACGTGCGGCTCATCAGACCGACGAAGATCGACGCTTGCTGTGCAATCAAGAGCGACGCGAAGCCGAGACCGAGGAGGATCCCGTAAAACTTCGCGCTGTCGCCGAAGAGCATTTTGATTGCGAATCGCCACATGCGCGTTTTCTCGATCGAGCGCGAATGCTACGCGTTCGGTCGCTCTCCCGTCGTCGACTTTCGGGCTGCGCGCCACGCCTTCCACCACTCAAACACGATTGGCAACACGCTCACGATGATGATGATGAGAATGACCTTCGAGAAGTTGTTCTTCACGATCGGAAGATTGCCGAAAATCGCGCCTGCGCCAACGAAGCCGACGACCCAGACAAATGCGCCAATCACGTTGTACGCAAGAAACCGGCCGTAACTCATCGTGCCGACGCCCGCAACGAACGGCGCGAACGTGCGCACGATTGGAACAAAGCGCGCGTAAATGATGGCCTTACCGCCGTGCTTCTCGAAGAACTTCTGCGTCTTCTCAAGGTGTGACTTCTTGAGAAAGCGGAACCGCCCGCTGAATGCTGGTGGGCCGATCTTCTTTCCGATGTGGTAGTTCACTGCGTCGCCGAGTACCGCGGCGATGAAGAGCAACACCATCATGAGCGGGACGCTCAAGCCGCCTTGCGAGGCAAGTGCGCCAGCCGCGAAGAGGAGCGAGTCGCCCGGGAGGAACGGCGTGACGACGAGTCCTGTTTCGGCGAAGACGATCGCGAAGAGAATCGCGTAGGTCCAGAGGCCGTGCTTCGCGATGATTTCCGCGAGCGCGACGTCGAGCTCGGTGAAGAGCCGCAGGAACTCGTGCCAAAGCTCAAGCATTGGTATTGCCTCCGTTGTCGCTTTCTGTCGCTGGCGATTCCTCTGCGGATGCGCGGGCTGGAATCACCAGCGACAGAATCATCGTGCCTCCGATGAGCGCGATGATGACTCCAAGCGAGAGCGGAATCGGCACGTGGCCTTGAGGATTCGTGAGTTCATCCTTGAAGAAGTAGGGGAGGACGGTCATCTTCATGCCGACCCATACGAGGACGAGGCCGAGGCCGTACTTCAAGAGATGGAATTTCTGCATCGCCTCTGCGACGACAAAGAACATCGCGCGCAGTCCGAGGATCGCGCAAATGTTTGAGCCAAAGGCGACGAACGGTTCTTGCGAGATCGCAAGCACCGCGGGAACCGAATCGACGGCGAATGCGACGTCGGTCGTCTCGATCACGAGGAGCGCAACAAAGAGCGGCGTTGCGGCGAGTTTGCCGTTGAGGTGGGTGAAGAAGCGCGTGCCGTCGAAATTCTTCGAAACCGGGAGCACACTTGAGAGCATACGAATCAGCGGATTCTTCTCAGGTTCGAGTTGTTTCTCTTCGCTCGCGATCAACTTCACGCCCGTGACGATGAGGAAGATGCCCATCACGATGAGTACCCACGCGTAACTCACCAGGACACTGCCGATACCGATGAAAATCGCACGGAACACCACCGCGCCGATGATGCCCCAGAAGAGGACGCGGTGTTGTTTGTCGTGATCGAGTCCGAAGTAACGGAAGATCACGAGGAAGACGAAGAGGTTGTCGATCGAGAGTGAGAGTTCGACGACGTATCCCGTGAGGAACTCGAGAAAGAGCGTGCCTGCAGCTTGTGCGGGTTCAAGTTTGAAGTAGCGCGTGTCTTCGAGCAGTGCGGGATTCGCGGTGATCTCAGAGAGCGCGAATTGTCGGAAACCCCAGGCGACTCCAAGTGCAGTAAGCACACAGATGACGGTCCAAACAGCGGAGACCTGCATCTGCCGACGTGCTTGCGCGGCGGGCGTGGTGCCACCATGCGCGAGTCGTTCAATCACGAAGAGGTCGAGTGCCAGCAGCGCAGCCACTCCTCCAAGGAACGAAAGGAGAATTGGCCAGTAGTCGAGCGGATTGAAGATGGCGTAGGCGAGCAAAAGGGACCCCGAGAGTGGCGCGCAGTGTAGGGGGGAACGTACCCCGTTCGCGGCTTGGGCGCGATGCCGCGTTGAAGTCGGCCTCGCGGAGGGTCGATCGCCGCTCGGACGAGTTGAAAGGGCGCATTCCCTTTGCTCGTCGAGTTCCCGGAGGCCAGTTCATGTTCCGTTCATTCGACAATTCATGCCGTAGTGCATTTGGTGCAGCAAGCGTGCTGCGGTCCACACTGCTCGGTGGCGGACTCGCCCTGAGTTCCAACGTCGTCGCGGCCGCGCAAGACGATGTCGCCGGAGTCGGCGACACGTTCGATGCCGCAGAACTCATCCCCGCGGCTTCCTCGGGCTTACCGCCCATTTTGCCAGGTCAAGAGCCAGGTGCCCGCGAGCGCGGCAGCGTGAGCCCCGTGCCGCCGCCCGCAGACAGTGCGCGCGAGTGGTTCGGTCACTCCGATTGGTGGACGTGGTCACGCGCCACGGGCGATTGGGGTGGCGCGCGCAGCACCATCGAGGACGCCGGCTTCATCTTCAACGGATCGGCGATCACCGAATGGTCGCGCGTTTTCTCCGGTGGTCTCGACAACGCAAGTGCATTCCGCTTCTTGCTCGACCTGAACTTGACGGTTGAGCTTGAGAAGTTGGTTGGGCTCAAGGGCGGCACGGTCTTCGCAGACTTCCAAAACGCCGACACAGGGGTGGGCGCCCTTGTCCACGGTGGATTTCAGCCGTACTCGAACATCGCGATCGACGGCAGCATCACACAGCTTTCACAGCTGTGGTACGAGCAGTGGCTCTTCGATGATGTCTTGCGCGTGAAGTTGGGCAAGGTCGATGCGAACACAGAGTTCGCATACATCCCGGCCGCGGGTGGCTTCATCAACGCAAGCGCTGGCTTTACGCCCACGATCTTCGCGCTTCCGACCTATCCAAATCCGTCGACAAGCGTGAACGCCTTCCTCTATCCGACGGAAGAGTGGTACATCGGATTCGGTGCCTACGACGGCGCTTCCACACTCGATGGTGTTGCAACGGGCTCGCGCGGACCGTCGACTTTCTTCAGCGACGATCTCTCCGACGATTGGTTCCTCATTGGTGAAACCGGTTTGACCTTTGGTGAAGCTGGTTTCTTGCGCAATCTTCGCGTTGCGGCAGGCGGTTGGTGGCTCATTGGTGATGTCGACACGTTTGACGGCGGCACCGATGATGGCACTGGCGGTCTGTATGCGCTCGCGGAGACGCGGGTGTGGACACCGGAAGGCGTGGACTTTGCCAGCGAAGATGACACGCGCGGGCTTTGGGCTTTCTTACAGGGAGGTTGGAGCGATCCAAATGTTGCGCTTGCTGCGCAGCAGTACGGCGGTGGTCTCTCGCTGACGGGCACGTTTCCAGGTCGCGATGACGACTCCACCGGCATCTACTGCTCGTACGTCGTCTTTGGCGACGATCCAACCTCTGGTCTTGGCGACGACGAATTCTCAATCGAAGTCTTCTACGACATCGCGATCACGCCGTTTCTTCACCTGAAGCCGGATCTTCAGTGGTTCAACGATCCCGCGGGTGATGGGTCGGTCGACGACTCGCTCGTCGGAACACTCCGCCTCACCATCACGTTCTGAAAAGCACCGAAAAGCCGCGTTCGCGCGTACGAAACTGGATTGACTCATGCATATCTCAACACGTCTTGCCCTTGGAATCGCAGCGACTGGCATGTTGGTTTTGGCCTGCGCCGCGACGGGCTGGCTCGGTGCGCGCAGCGCGGAGAAATCTGTTGCACAACTCACGGGTCCTGCATGGACGACCGCAAACGGCGCCATGGAATCCGCGATTGGTGTGGGCACCGAATTGCGTGTGGTCTCGGACATGCTCGCGCGCGGTGATGCGCGAGCGTCGGGATTGCAGCAAGCTGAAGATGAAACCGACGCTGCACTCGAATCAGCGCTTGCGACGGGACTCATTGACGAAACACTCTCGCAGCGCGTGGAAGAACTCCGAGAGGCACAGTTGAAAAGCGCTGGGCAGTTGACGAAGAGTCAAGAATCATGGGCTGCGGCGCGTACGGCCTTTGATGCAACGACGGCGGAGTTTGTCGCGTTTGGCCGCGAGGTCGAGCGACTCGGTGACGCGCAGGTTGAGAAGATCGAATCGAATCCAAACCAAGCGTTCTCTTGGAACGGTGGTCTTTCCACGGCATGGGAAGCTGCGGACGGCGGCATGGAGTCGAACATTGGTTTGCTCACCGTGCTCTATCACTTGCAACGAGCTGTTGCCGGTGAGCCGCTTGCGACGTGTCGCGCAGGTATCGATGAAGGGCTGACGTTTCAGCGCGAAGCTTCGGAGGGCATGCTCGGAACCGGAGCGTTTGATGTTCCGGTGAGCGAGGGCGCAACGGAACGGGTCAGCGATCGCTATCGCACGACTTTCGCGCGCTTTCAAGCAGAACTCGAAGCGTACTACGCGGCGACCGTCGCGCGACACGATGCGGAGTCTGCCTATCGCCTGGCGTCGACGGCGTTGCTTACTGAAATCGCACGCTTTGAAGAAGCGGGTGATGGCGCGATGGAAGCGGAGGCCGCCGTGGCCGCTGCAGGAATGCGATCAACCGCTGTGTTCGCCGCTGGTCTTGGCGGCGTTGCGCTTCTCCTCTCGTTTGGATGCGCGTGGCTGATTTCACGCTCGATCGTGCAACCCATTCGCGTCGTCGATGCAGCACTCGCAGATATCGCTTCCGGTGAAGGGGATCTTTCGCGCCGACTTGATGACTCGCGCGCTGATGAGCTTGGTTCAGTTGCACGAAACTTCAACGCGTTCGCCGAGAAGATCTCGCGTTCGATCGGTGAGATTCGCACGCAAGCGCTTGAACTTGCGTCGGGTGCTTCGAAGATCGATGGCACGAGCCGCAGTTTGGCAAGCGACGCGAGCGAGCAAGCCGCAACGCTTGAGCAAGTCACTGCAAGCATCGAAGAACTGGCGGCGATGGTTTCGAAGACTGCGACGAACTCTGGCGGCGCTGCAGAAATTGCGGGCAAAGCACGCGCAGACGCCGATGGCGGTGCGACACGCATGAAAGAACTCGTCACGGCGAT